>CAUUCV010000049.1:0-5677 GCA_963543745.1 uncultured Candidatus Saccharibacteria bacterium
GAGAAATCCGCTCGGCTTTTCGACCAGACCAAAGAATCGGTGAAGCAAAAAAATTGGGCTTTAAGCATGCAATTGCGCCCGCGACAATTCATGATAAGTTCGTGATCCCAGTCAAAGATTTGCGCACTACTTTAATTAAATATGTGAACGAATAGGATTAGATGAGAATTTTAGGAATTGACCCGGGCACAGGAATTTGTGGTTTTGGCGTGATCGAAGTAAAACAAACTGGTCGCGCCAAAATGATCGATAACGGCGTAATCGCCACGCCGCCCCACACTCCACTTTCAGAACGCCTACTCGATATTTATGAGTCGATGCATGAGATTATTAAATTAAACAAACCGGATTGTGTGAGTATCGAAAAGCTTTTCTTCACCAAAAATATAACGACGGGTATTTCGGTGGCAGAGGCCAGAGGGGTGGTGCTTTTGGTTTGCAAGCAGCATGAACTACCAACCTTCGAATACACACCAAATGAAATCAAAAAGACGATGACCGGCTACGGTTCAGCCGATAAAAAACAGATGCAGGAGATGGTAAAATTGCACCTGGATTTAACTAGTGTACCCAAACCAGATGATGCGGCAGATGCTTTGGCGGCCGCGATTACCCATTCTTTGATGCACCGATTTTAGATTATTATTAGATTACTATTAGACTACTAGATTGCCAGACGCCCACCGGATGAGCATCGAGTATTTCATAAGATTATCTGACAATGACTTCGTCGATGATGCCGTAATCTTTAGCTTCATCAGCGGACATCCAGTTATCACGATCCATATCTTTGATGATTTGGTCAACTTTTTTGCCAGTATTTTTGGCGAGAATTTCGGCGAGGCGTTTCTTCAAGAAAATACCTTCTTTGAGCATAATTTCCTGATCTGTGATTTTACCTTGAGTACCAGAGCTTGGTTGATGAATCATCACGCGAGCATTCGGCAGAGCGAAACGTTTACCCTTGGCACCACAGCTAAGCAACATGGCACCCATAGAGGCCTGAAGACCGATACCAATAGTCTGAACATCTGGCTCGATGTAATTCATGGTGTCGATAATGGCGAGACCATCGTAAACCGAGCCACCTGGAGAATTGATATAAAGCTTGATATCTTTCTTAGGATCTTCATGGGCGAGAAAGAGGAGCTGAGCCACTACGAGATTGGCGGTGTGTGCATTAACATCTTCGCCAAGGAAGATAATGCGGTCATTTAAGAGCCTAGAGTAGATGTCATAAGAGCGTTCACCACGATTGGTGGTTTCAATGACGGTCGGGACGAGGTAGTCGTTGGGATTTGAATTAGTTTGCATAGAATTTTCCTTTCCTTATTTTTGAGATTCGAGGTTGTTAGAAACGGCGTTGGAATTAATCTGGTTCATTAGCTGATTTTCGAAAAGTACATGATTATTGTATTCGGTAATTTGCTGGTTAATGGCGTCGATGGATTGCTGGATACTCTGATAAGTGGCTTCATGACGATTGATGCGGGCTTCCAGAGTAGCGCGTTCATTTTGATAGCGCCAACCAGAAATTTGACCAGATTCAACACGTCGGTTAAAATCCAGGATTAATTGATTTAAGGCATTGGTTTCATTATTGTAGGTCTCAGTTTGCTGATTAATAGTAGCCTGCTTGGCGTCGATTTCGGACTTAAGTGAAGTGAGTTTATCATTAAGCTTTTGAAAAACGGAGTGATATTGCTGATTAAAATCCGTGATAGTTTGACGATGCTGAAAATAGGCGGCGTAATGTTTTTCGAGAAAATCTGACAGACCTGCCACCTCGGTGCCGAGTCGCGAATGTAATTCATCATAGAAATCGTCCTCAGAATAACTCTTGATCGAGGTACGAATCTCGTGATCGGCTGGGAGGTTATCGTAAGCCTTTTTAATTTCCTCGTTCAAGCGATCTTTTTCCCAGAAGGGGACGCGCTGATAAGCAGCATGAAGCATTTCGTGAGCCGTAGTCACCTCGATTACCCCTGGAAGATCGTTCGACTCGACATGATAAAGATAAATACGATCATTATCGTGGACATAACAACCCAGGACGTAGACTTCGTGGTTATGCGAATGACAGCTCTGATTAAAGGCCTGCTTCTCTTGCAAGGCTGGGTGAGTAGCAAGTAGAGTCTTCGAAGCTTTTTCCGTAAGATTAAGTTTCTGAACGTAAGGCTTCAAGGTGTCAGAAATTTGAAAATCATAACCCTTAATATCATCCTGCAGACAGATAAAGGCAAAAGCACCAGCGAAAAGTGTACCAAAAATCACAAGTCCGCTAAGCAAGTCGGCGAGCGCCGGACTGCGCCGACGAGGCTGAATGGAGACTTCTGACGGTGAATTTTCCATATTATTTTTCAGTACTTTCGATCTTTAATTTAAGCTTATCACCTTTTAAGCTAATTTGGGCGATTTGTCCTGGCAAAATTTCTTCCGCAATAATCGCGTCAGAGAGTAAGGTTTCCAAATTATCTTCGATAGCCCGGCGTAATGGTCTGGCACCATTTTTTGGATCAAAACCTTTTTCGATAAGGAAGTCACGAACCTTAGTGTCGAGCTTTAAGCCGATGGCTTTTTCGGCAAGACGCTTTTTCAAATCTTCAATCATATTGTCAAAGATTTCTTCGACTTGCTTACGAGAAAGCGCATGGAAGACTTCGATAGCATCGAGACGATTAATGAGCTCTGGGCGCATAGATTTCTTCAAAGCTTTCATCGCAGCATTTTTACTTGCTTCGTAATCTTCGGCGATAAATTGATCCTTAGTTTTTTGATGGCTGGAAAAACCGAAAGCCTGATCGTTATACATTTCGTCGGAGCCAAGATTGGAGGTCAAAATAACGATAGTGTTATTGAACTTCACACGGTTGCCTTGACCATCGGTGAGAACGCCGTCTTCGAGAATTTGCAGCAGCATATTGAAAACATCTGGGTGAGCTTTTTCAATCTCATCAAAGAGCACCACTGAGTATGGATGGCGACGCACGGATTCGGTTAATTTACCGCCATCATCATAACCCACATAGCCGGCGGGAGCACCCACTAAGCGAGAAACGTTGTGCTTTTCACCAAATTCTGACATATCGATTTTAATCAAGGCATTCTCACCACCGAAAACTTCGCGGGCGATCACCCGGGCGAGCTCAGTTTTACCCACACCAGTCGGGCCCATAAAGAGGAAGGAGCCAATCGGACGTCTAGGGTCACTAATGCCGGAACGACCACGGCGAATAGCCTTAGCCACATCATGAATCGCTTCATCCTGACCAATAATGGCCTTATCAAGATGTGCTTCTAGTTTCGAAAGAATTTTCAACTCACTGCCATGCACCTTAGAAACTGGAATACCGGTCTTGAGAGAAATAGCTTCGGCAAGATTTTCTTCGGTGAGCACTGGTGAAACATTTTCATCCACACCAGCCTGCTCGAGAGATTTGATTTTTTCTTCTAATTTAGCGAGGCGAGTTTTGTAGAGAGCGGCCTTTTCAAAATTCTCAGCTTCAGCACTTTCTTCAATTTTCTGCTGAAGTGACTCACGCTCGATTTTTAATTTTTTATATTCACCGCTACCACTTTTATCAGCGGCTACTTTGGCAATGGCACTCGCTTCATCAATCACGTCGATTACCTTGTCCGGCATATAGCGATCATTAATATAACGCTTCGACATACTGACGGCGGTTTCGATAATCTTATCCGGAATCACCACACCATGATGTTTTTCATAATGAGATTTAATTCCCTTCAAAATACGCACCGTAATCATATCGGAAGGTTCCTCGACGATAACGGTTTGAAAACGACGCGCGAGAGCCTTGTCTTTTTCGATTGATTTGCGATATTCATCCATGGTAGAAGCACCAATCAGGTGAATTAGGCCACGCGCAAGAGCTGGCTTCAAGATGTTCGCAGCATCCAGGCTACCTTCAGAGGAGCCAGCGCCGGTTAAGAGATGAATTTCGTCGATAAAGAGAATGAGATCTTTGCTTTCGATAGCTTCGTCGACGATACCTTTAATGCGCTCCTCGAAGTCGCCGCGGAATTTTGTACCGGCGACCACAGAACTGAGGTCGATTTGATAAATTTTCTTGCCAATCAAATTACCTGGTACCTCATTTTTGGCGATACGAGTGGCGAGACCTTCGACAATGGCGGTCTTACCCACACCAGCCTCACCGATTAGTACAGGGTTGGACTTGGTGCGACGAGAAAGCACGGTGAGAGCGCGTTCAATTTCACGATCACGACCAATCACAGTATCGAGACGACCCTGGCGAGCCAATTCGGTAAGATCCACGCCGTATTTGGTGAGCCACTTGAGCGGACGTTTACGCTTAAAATCGTTTTTCTTTTGATCGATCTTGGCTTCTTCGGCCTGTTTTTCGGCAAACTCTTCAATAGTTTTCGATAATTCCGTAAGATCGACATCGAGACCTTGAAGAATCAAGCTGGCGCGAGAATTTGGCTGGCGAATCAGAGCATAAAGTAGATGTTCAGTGCCAATCAATTTAATTCCCTGTTCTTTCACAAAGTTAGATGCGAGGCGCAAAGTCAGAACGGCAGCTTCGGAAAGTGACATCATGGCCATATCCGCCCCTGGAACTTCGATGGCGGTATGGTTCATCAGTTTTTCAACTTGGTCGAGATTCACATCCTCATCAGCGAGAAAACGCGCACCAGTGGAGGTATCCTGCGAAAGAATTCCAAGAAGCAGATGTTCAGTGCTCATGTAGCCGTTATTATAACGCTTGGCATAATAATCGGATTTCTGAAGCGCAAAACGAGCATTCTCAGTCAATTTATTCATTATTTCAGTAAATTCATCTTGCATAATTCTATTGTATAGCAAATATTAGCACTGTCAAGCGATGAGTGCTAATTCTTTCCAGTTACAAGACAGGTTCGTTTAATAATTACAAAATTTAACAGAGGCGGATTTTAGCTTAGGTAGTTTTCAGAACTTCAAGACCTGGGAGAGTACCATGAATTAAGAATTCGAGGCTAGCGCCACCACCGGTGGAAACCAGCGAAAAATTCAATGGGGGTTGGTCGGCATAACGATTTTGCAAAAGATTTTCTACGAACCCCGTTGTATCACCGCCGCAGATTACGGAAAGATTTTCTGCTGGGTTTTTAGCCCCAATCGCCTCAGCGACTACTCTGGAAGCAAAATCAAACGGCGGTTTTTCGGTAAGACCAAGAGTTCCATTCCAGATGATAGTACGAGATTTTAGTACGAGATCGATTAGCTGATCGAGGGATTTGGGGCCGATATCGAGTTTGGCGCCAGATTCATCCTCATTAAAGTCTGAGGCAACAGTAATCTGGGGTAAATCCGAAGTAAAACCGTCTGCAGCGATTTTGCCGCCGACAAAAATATGATCGGCGAGTTTAGAGAAATGCTCGATAAGAGGCGATTTGTCTTTTACTTTGGCACCACCAATGATTAAAAGTACGGGGTGAAGCGGATTTTCTTGTACTTTTTTCAGATTTTCAATTTCCTGTTCGACTAGCAGACCCATAGCGCTAGGCAAGAGGCGCGGCAATGCATCGGTAGAAGCGTGGGCGCGGTGCAAAACGCCGAAGCCGTCCTGGACGAAACAATCTGGCTGGATGGTAGCGAAGATGGCCTGAGCAAAATCTTTTGAATTCTCCTCTTCACCGGGATAAAAGC
>CAUUCV010000050.1:0-5659 GCA_963543745.1 uncultured Candidatus Saccharibacteria bacterium
GCCGATATTACTGGTGTCGATCGTACTAATGCTACCAATGCCGATATTTTAGCTGTCAATAGTCTTTATAATACTCGTAAGTTTCCGGGTCTACCTCCAGGTCCGATTGCCGTGCCTTCCAAGGCGGCACTTCTCGCGGTAGCTGAACCCGACAACTCGAAAGCCTCTATGCTTTATTTCTTGACAGGTGACGACGGCCTCATGTATTATAGTAGTACCGACGCTGAGCACAATCAGAAGATTCGCGACCACTGTCAGAAACTCTGTAAGGTGCAAATTTAGGGGCAGCGACCGGCTAATTATGACAAAGAAAAAACGATCACAATTTAGCTTAAATTACTTCCTCACCAAGATATTCCCGTACTTTGCTCTATCTGTTCTGATTTTTGGTGTGGCTTTTGTTGGTTCCAGAGATAAACAGCAATCCGACGATAGCTCCAGTCCTAACCTGGAATCCATTTCTAAAAAAGATTATGCGGTTTCTGCCGACCAACTTTCCGAATTCTATATGGTTTCTGAGCTGGCGAACACTATGAGTTTAGCCTCTTCAGATGTACTTAACGTAAACTATAACTCCTTTACCGTGCTTCAACAATCCGGTCAGGCCTCTGTCGAAAAAATGGAAAAGCCGACTACTTTGAATCTTGCCGCCTGTGCTAAGGTGGGCGTGATTAAGCATGTCATGGCAGAAGGTGAGACCCTAGATACTTTATCCGCCAAATATGCCTCCTGTGGCGTAGATATTAATATGATTCGTTGGTCTAATAAATTTAAGGCCTCCTATGTGCCAAAAGTGGGTGAATCGATCTATATTCCATCTCGTGCTGGTATTGTTTATACGGTGAAATCTGGCGAAACCGTCGCTTCGATTGCCGAAAAATATAAATCTTCCGTCGATGAAATTATTACCTCTAATAACCTTGAATTAGATCAAACCCTTACCGAAGGTCAGGTTATTTTGCTGCCAAACGGAGAATTGCCAGATAAAGAACGTCCTGACTATGTGGCACCGGTTGTTCGTACCACCTCTTCCTATTCTGGTAGCTCAGCCTATTCGGTTTCTTCTTATCGTACTTATTCTACTTCCAGAAACCCAATGCCTTGGGGCTGGTGTACTTGGTATACATGGGAGCGCCGTGCTGCCATGGGGTCAAGCCACATCCTGCCGGGTGGTCTCGGTAACGCTAATACTTGGGGCTATGCACTTTCTGGCCTCTTCCCAACCAGTCGTGGTACCAACCCACAATCTGGCGATATCTTCCAGACCAACAGTGGTTACTATGGCCACGTCGGTATCGTGGACTCCGTTAATGCTGATGGTACGATTACGATTTGAACGGTCGTGCCGGTTGGGGTGTGGTCGGTTCTTACACGATTGGCCCTAGCGAGTACGCCAAATATCTCTTCATCCACGGACGCTAATTTTAACTACTAGCGCATAATCTCTGTTTTTAATCAAGCTACACTTTTATACCACTTATGCTATGATGAAAATGTATGGAGAGAAATTTAGTTAAAACTGCGAATCAAACTAGATTTTTGAAAGAAAATAAAATTCTATTTTCAGGATTGATCTATCTAGTTATTTTATTAATTATTAATATTTTTATTCTGTCGTTCAATAGTCACGCTATAGATCCGACATTGAGTGTTACCTTTGATCGGAATGAGTTTGATTATAATTTTTATAGCGTCGATGTGGTTAATACGTCAGAAAGATATAATTGGGCAAAGCTAACTGTAAAAACGAATGCTCCGGCCGGCTATACTACTACTATTAGCGCTAATTCCGATGAAACCGCTTTAAAACACATCGATAATACAATTAGTACTAAAATTTCTTCAATCACGAGTCCAATCGCACATGATGATTGGATCCCAAAAAATACCTGGGCCTATCAGTTGGAGAGTCAAAATAACTATATGCCAATCCCCAAAGAATCAGAGCCAAAAGCTCTTGTTGCCACTAATAAGGCCTCCGATTCAGTACCAAACGAAAATAATTTCAGGGTAGTAGTCCGTGCTAGCACGGATCTTATGCCTGGAATTTATCGAAGTAGTCTGGTTCTTTCAACGGTAATTAATCCATTCGAGACTGCCGCCTATCTGACTACTGGCGATGACTTTCAGACTAAACTTGGTGAATTAATCACTGATAAAACTAAGATTGAAAATATTCTACGCCGTTCTGCCCTACCAGCCGCAAGTACCAAGGTTGTCAATATTCATGATCCAGCTAAGCCATTCTATGAAATTAAGGCCTGGTGGGATCCAATTTATCATGCTGTCTGTTTTTATACTGCAGCCGACAAAATTTATTTCCACGAAGATAGTAAAAACACTTTTAAAGATTTGTCCGGACTTAAACTTATCCAAATAGATACCTTCGATGCCAAATACGCTAAAGATATGTCAGAAATGTTTGCTGGTCTAAGGTCATATAGTAACATTAGGACTGAAAATATCAACGCTCAGAGTGTTACCAACATGCATGGAATCTTCCGTGATAACTACCGAATGCACAGCATCTCGATGGAGGGCTTTAATAACCCCGACGCGATCCTGATGTGTCAGAAATGTTTGCCGGCAATTATGAAATTATTGGTCTAAGTCTAGTCTCTATGAATACCAAAAATGTGAAGACTATGAAGGCGATGTTTAAGGGGATCAATAAACTTGGCGTATTAAAGATTGATAATTTTGACACCAGTAATGTCGCTGATATGTCAGAGATGTTCTCTGGTATGAGTAGTGTAATAAATATTATGCTAGGCAATTTTAATACCGGAAATGTCGAGAATATGAGTGAGATGTTTAAGGACTGTACTGCAATTAAATCATTAGACTTGAATCATTTTAATACTTCGAAAGTTACCAATATGAACTCTATGTTCAGTGGCGCAAATAATCTAACGATTCTTAATATTGCGAGCTTCAATACCAGCAAGGTTACGGATATGGCCTACATGTTTTATCAGGTCCATGGTATCACTAGTCTCGACCTAGGGAACTTTAATACCGAAAATGTCACCACTATGGAAGGTATGTTCGCGGAGATGAAGGGTATTGTCGATATTTATCTAACTAATTTTAAAACCCCGAAACTCACCAATGTGAGTAAGATGTTCCAGCGGGTGAACCCTAGTAGTATCGTTATTAGACCAGGCGAGGATAATCTTGAGCATATTTATGCTAAAAATGATTTTGATATCTCGAATATTACTGAAGAAGGCAGTAAGCTAATCTTCGATAAGCGTAGGACGCTCAGAGGTGGCAAGAATTCCCGTATGATTATTCCGGCCAATGCTGATAAATCATGGCTTCGTATTGACAAAGGCGGCTCTACCAAAGGCTACTTCACTGAGAAAAAATAATATAGTTTATATTACAATACAAAAAATCCGAATCGCATTATTCTTATGTTAAAATAAAATAATGTTGAGCCAAAAATCACTTTTTAAACCAAATATTTTGTTGGGAAAATATTTGATTCTCCCACTTGTAATATGTCTTTCCTCTATATTAATTAATTTTAATTCAAAAAACGTCAGCGCCTTATTCCAGCCAAATCTTTCTGTTTCAATTTCGGATAATCAAGTTAATATTAACGGTAACCAGATAATTAATTCGGTCTCACAAACCTCGGAGTTACCAATTCAAGTTACCGTAAATACGAATAATAAAACTGGCTATACTGCAACCTTAAATACCGAAACCAATGAAACGGCCTTGGTGAATACTGCATCGACAAACGGTATGAAAATTGAATCTATCGATGCAAGTAAAGCACTTGCGAATTTTTCGGAAAATACTTGGGGATTTTTAAGCCCTACTGGTAGAGATTATCAGCCGGTCCCGAGTCTTCTTAGTCCAGAGAATCTTTTAAGAACTACCACAAAAACTTCAGGTAATGATAATTTTAATTTTAAAATCGGCATGAAATTATCCAGTAATCTAGAAAGTGGAAGTTATGCAAATAAGTTGGTGGTTTCGATAATTTCTAATCCATACACACCAATTGCCATTATGACAGAGGGGCCGGACTTTAATGCAAAGCTAAAAAGCTTAGAAGACTTTGATAGCCGAATCGAGCACTTTAAGAAAAGTTCAGTGGCGCCAGCCGCTTCCATGAATACCGTGAATATAGAAGACGAAGAATCCGATTATGAAATTAAGCTCTGGCTAGATTCAACTGATAATACTGTTTATTATTACGCTGAGACCGAGAAGGTGTATTTAAATATGGATAGTAATAATATGTTCTATTTTCTGCCTGACCTGATTAGTCTTGACCTATCGAGTTTCGACACCTCTCAGGTGACAGACATGAGATACATGTTTTCCGAGTTATCTTTGCTCGCCGATCTCAATCTCTCTAATTTTGATACGTCCAAGGTGACAAATATGGAAGGTATGTTCTCTGAGGTATCTAAGCTCACTAATCTCGATCTCTCTAGCTTCGACACTTCCCGTGTGACAAACATGGGTCTTATGTTCTCATTTACATCTAAACTCGTGAGTCTCAACCTTTCTAACTTTAACACTTCCCAGGTGACAGTAATGAATAGGATGTTCGCCAATATGCCCAATCTGGCTAATCTTAATCTGTCGAGTTTCAACACTTCTCAGGTGACAGAAATGAGTAATATGTTCTACAATACACCAAATCTAACTAGTCTTGATCTCTCTACTTTTGATACATCTAAGGTGACAGATATGAATAGTATATTCGCACTAGCAAATAGCTATGTGTCTAAAGATAAACTAGAAAAAATATATGTAAACAATGATTTTAATATATCTAAGCTAAAAATATCCCCTCTAATGTTTAATAATCGTAAAAAACTCCGTGGTGGTAACGGCTCCTTCCTCGCCAATCCATCTCAGGCCGATAAATCCTGGCTCCGTATCGATGATCCTACTAATAGTCGTCCTGGATACTTCACTCGAAAACCTTAGTGAAGAATGTCGCATGCCTTTTTTCGGACCGCTCAAGGATAGAGAATGCCGCATACCCCGTTCCGGAGACACTCAAGGCCGTTCGGCCAAGCCTATGTCCTCAAAAGGTATGTCGACATTCTTTTTAATATCAAAAGTCCATCTCGTTTATGTTAAAATATTAAATATGAATAGCCAAAAATCACAACTACCGAACCTCACGGGGGGGGGTGGTTTAGACGGGAATTAAAATTCCTCGGACTATTTTTGGCTTTAATCTCTTTTTCTAATATTATTCTAAGCAACAATACTTTTGCTCTTTTCGCTCCGACCCTATCGGCTTCGGTGGATCAAGCGAACCTGCAGGTGAACGGAAACCAAGTGATAAATTCTACCGATAAAACTACAGAAATACCGTTTAATTTCACTGTCAATACTAATAATCGTACTGGATACACTGCCACACTCAGTTCTGAAACCGAAAACACTGCACTAACTAATGCAGGGTCTTCGACTGGTGCGAAAATTGACTCGATTAGTACTGATTTATCTTTAAATAATCTGCCGAATAATACTTGGGGTTATAAGTTTGGTATGTCCACGAACTACGCACCGATACCAGCGCTTTCTAGTCCTGCTCAAATTATCCAAACCGCAGGAAAAACAAACGGCAATGAATCAAATCAGCTCAGTATTGGTATGAAATTAGCCGATAATCTCG
>CAUUCV010000051.1:0-5531 GCA_963543745.1 uncultured Candidatus Saccharibacteria bacterium
CCTGGCTTAACACTAAAAACACTTCTGCCCTCTACCAGTCCAGTCTTTCGGCCTATGTTGATAATGTCAAAACTCAAGTTGATGGTGATCTTTTGCTCGATAATCCATCGGTTAAAAGGGAAATGAATCTAAATATCGGCGTCACCGCGAAAAATAAATCCGGCTACAAGGTCGTGGTTAATTCTAAAACCGATAATACTGCATTAAATAATTCCGACCCAGCCAAGCCAGATAAGATTGAGTCGATTACAAGTAGCCAATCGCTAAATAACTTTACTGCAAATACCTGGGGTTATAAATTATCTAGCGCTACCGACTACAGTCCAATCCCAAGTCTCAGTCACCCAGCTACCGTGGCAAATAATGCCGAAAAAGAAGTGACTAACCAGAAAACTATTCTCAATCTCGGTATTAATCTCGGCGATGATTTGCGTCCTGGCGATTATATTAACCAGCTTGTGGTTTCCGTAGTTGCGAATACTTATCAAAAAGAAGCCATTATGGATAAGGGCGAAGTTTTCAATAAGGCCATTACTTATCTTGGTAAACGTAGCTCCTCAAACTTCTTTGGTCACGGCCAAGAAATGATCGAGCATTTTCGCCGTAGTGCCACCGCTCCAACTGCCGGTGATAAGCCTATCGAAATTCAAGACAATGTGAATTCAGATTATGCCATCAAAGCTTGGTATAAGGAAGCCGATAAAACTGTTTATTATTATGTAGAGACCGAAAAAATCTTCCTCGCGCCGGATTCTTCTAGCATGTTCAAGAATTTTACTCACGTGCAGGATCTTGATTTGGCGAAATTTGATACCAGTAATGTTGTAAATATGGCAAGCATGTTTGAAGGCACCGAAAAAGTCCAAAGCTTGAATCTAGCAAACTTCGATACGACTCGTGTCGCCAATATGCGCAATATGTTCTCTGGTATGACTGAACTCGCATCGCTTGATCTTTCGAATTTCAATACAAAGCAAGTTACGGATGCGTCCAATCTCTTTAATAATCTTCAGGCCGCTACCGAAATTAAGCTAGGTGCTAATTTTACTCTAGAAAATGCCACTACTATCGCAGGTACGTTCGCTAATACTTGTAAGGTTGCTAGCCTCGATCTTTCGATGTTAAGTACCACCAATGTGCGAAATTTCGATAATCTCTTTAGTCTCGCCGGCGTCGGTACCACTACGGCTGCTTGTCCAGCCGGTGATGCCTTAACCACAATTTATGCTTCGACAAACTTCGTCGTCGATGCTTCCGCTCAAGCTGAAAATCTCTTCGCCGGTCGTACCAATTTGCGTGGTGGCAATGGTTCCCATGAAACCGACCCAGCTACCGCCGACAAGACTTGGCTACGCCTCGACGCCGCCGGCACTCCAGGCTACTTCACCGCTAAGCCATAATTAAAACACTTAAAACCATATTTATAATTTAAAAAAAACTCACAACTCATCGGAAAATATAAACTTTAAATCCAAAAATATCTAAAAATCCAAATTTCGCATTTGGATTTTTATTTTGCTTATGCTAAAATAGAACACGACAAATCACACGGTCATATAAAAACTATGAAAAATCTCTATCATCAATCAAAAATATTTTTGTGGGCTAAAAAAGTCTTTAATCTTGCTGCTGTCGTTTTTACGCTCACTATTTTAGGCAACCAATTTGGTTCGTCAGATGTTTTTGCCGCCCCAACCCCAACTCTCTCCGCGGTCATTAATAACGCTAATGTAACTATTAACGGCAATCAGGTAATTAATTCCGCTAATAAAACTACTGAGTTCCCATTGCGCTTGACTGTAAACACTAATAACCGTACTGGTTATACCGCGACAATAAGTTCAGAATCAAATAATACCGCCTTGGTAAATAATAGCTCTGCGTTGCTCGCAAAAATTGATTCAATCTCTACTCCTAGCTCTCTCGCTAACCTTCCAAATAACACCTGGGGTTATCGTCTAGCTTCCGCGCCAAATTACAACCCCATTCCAGCGCTTGCTACACCCGCTAGTTTCCGCCAAACCACCGAAGCCACCAATGGTGTTAGCATTACAGATTTGAATATCGGCATGAAGCTTACGAGTAATCTTGAAAATGGAAGTTACACTAATCGTTTAATTTTTTCCGTAGTAACTAATCCGATTGACAGGCGCGCCGTCTTTAAGCCTGGCCCAGAAATTAACCAAGCGATAGCCAGAGTAAATTATAGTCGTGCAAACGCATTTAGAAGATGTTCTGTTACAGAGGCTATAAAACGACAGTCTCACTATAATGTTGCCGATCCAGTAGAGTCAGATTTTAATGTTTATATTTGGCCAGATTGGAGTTGGGGTGATCAAAGTATATGTTATGGCTCAGACGCTGCTAAAATTTACGCTAACCCAGATAGTAGCTTTATGTTTAGTTCATTCTCGGGTATTTATAGTGCTGATTTATCAGGTATTGATACTAGTGAAGTGATCAGTATGAAGGGCATGTTTAAAGACGCCTCATACTTAAATCCAATTGATGTTTCAAGATTTGATACTCGCAAGGTGCAGGATATGAGCGAAATGTTTAGTGGAATAAGATCACTTATGAGAAGAGATACTATTACTTTGAATCTAAGTAATTTCAATACATCTAATGTAGTTAATATGAAGGGTATGTTTAAGGATTCTAGCAGATTTACTGATATAAATATGTCGAGTTTTAACACCTCAAAAGTTACCGATATGAGTGAAATGTTTTATGGTGCTACTAGCCTACCCACTATTAACTTAAGTAGTTTTGATTTTCAAAACGTCACTGATATGAATAGTATGTTTTTTCAGCTTCCTAATTTACAGACTGTAATAGCCTCAAGGTTTAACACTGGCAGGGTGACAAATTTCAAAAACATGTTTTGGAACGCAGCGATTACTTCATTAAATACGGCAGGTTTTGAAACGCAGAGCGCCATTAATATGTCTGGAATGTTCTATGGTACTAGGATCCCGAACCTCGATCTCTCTAGCTTTAATACTCAGAATGTGACCGACATGAGCAGAATGTTTGCAGAGACGGAATATACGGTGAAAATATACTTAAATAATTTTGAGACTAGAAATGTCCAAGACTTTTCCGATATGTTTGGTTTGGGTCATTACACTAGAGATAGTCTGACTAATATCTATGTGAAAAATGATTTTAATGTATCTAGCGTGAATAAGAGTATCTATAACGTTTTTAATGAACGTCGAACGCTTCGTGGTGGAAATGGATCGAAATGCTCTTTCTACGGTTCCAATAATGAAGCCCTCAAATGTCTTCGCATTGATCGTCCTGGAGAGCCGGGATATTTCACACAAATCTAATCACCTTGAAATATCAGGCTAAACACCTTATACTTAAACTATGCATAAGCCGAAACGAAATCCTGTCCGAATTATTAAAAATTTGATTATTCTGGCGGTGTGCGTTGCGGCTTTTTTCTGGATGTTTTTTGATATTTTGAAGCGCGAAACCGTGGTTTCTCATGAAGCCTCGGTCTTGGTTATGGGGACGAACGCCACATTTAAGCCTTTTGAATATAAAGAGGGTGGGCAGGTGGTCGGTTTTGATGTGGATCTCGCGCGCGAAATCGCGAAAGACCTTGGCGCCGAACTTAAAATTGAGGATATGTCTTTCGACGGTCTACTTCCAGCTCTCGAAGGTGGTCGCATCGATATTGCCGTAGCGGGTATGTCGGTAACTGAAGAACGCGCGAAGAACGCTCTATTTTCAGAGCCGTATTATCAGGCCACCCAGCGCATTATTGTCCCAGAAGATAGTAAGATTTTTAATAAATCTGGCCTCATCGGTAAGAAAATCGGCGTTCAACTCGGCACTACCGGGGATATCTTGGCTTCCGAAATTAAGGGCGCCAAAGTGATTCAGTTCCCAGCCGCGCCAAATGTTTTACAGGAGCTCGCTTCGGGTCGGGTTGATGCCGTAATTTTGGATGATGCACCAGCTAATCAATATATCGTGGCATTTCCGGGCCTAAAAATTCTTGGTTCCGCGATTGGCAACGAATCTTATGCAATTGCCATGAAAAAAACTAATCAGACTCTCAAGGAAAAAATTGATCAAACGATTAATCATATGAAAGAGGACGGGCGTATGGATGCCTTATTAAGGAAATATTTTGGAGAGAGCAGATGAAATTTTTTGAAGTGATATTCGGTAACGGACGCTGGATATATTTTTGGCACGGACTTGAAGTCACCATTGTCTTAACTATTTTGGCACTCTTTTTTGGTTTTCTTCTCGGCGTTTTAATATCAATGCTTCGCACTTCTAGTGTTAAATTTTGTCAAAAAATCGCCAATCTTTACGTCACAATTATCCGCGGCACGCCACTCTTAGTGCAGCTCTTGATTATGTACTATGTAATTTTTGCCGAGTATCGCGCTATGCCGAAAATTATTGTCGCCGCCGTCGCTTTTTCGCTCAATAGTGGCGCTTATATTTCGGAAATCATTCGTGGTGGTATTGAAAGCGTTTCTAGTGGCCAAAAAGAAGCCGCGCGTTCACTCGGTCTTTCGGAATTTCGTACGCAACTTTACGTCGTGATGCCACAGGCCTTAAAGAACTCTCTGCCGGGTTTAATTGGTGAAGGAATTTCACTTTTTAAGGAAACTTCCATCGTGGGGTGGATTGGTCTCGGCGATATTATGCGTGGCGCCGACGACATTCGTTCTCTCACTGCCACAGCTTTTGAATCTCTAATAGCCGCCGCAATTATTTATTTGGCTATCACCCTCATCTTTACTAAAATTATGTCAAAAGTGGAAAAGAGGTTGGCTTAAATGTCGATCATTGTGAAGAAGCTGGAAAAAAGTTTCGAAAATCAAAAAGTTCTCCGTGGTATCGACCTCGAAATTCAAGACGGTGAAACTGTAGTCTTGGTTGGATCTTCCGGTTCCGGGAAATCTACTTTCTTGCGCTGCTTAAACTTGCTAAACGTTCCAGATAAAGGTCAGATTTTTGTCGATGGACAGGAGATCACAAATCCAAAAACCAATCTCAACAAGCTTCGTGCTAAAGTCGGTATGGTTTTTCAAAGTTTTAATCTTTTTGAAAATCTTAATATCATAGAAAATATCAAGCTCGCTCCGAGAAAAGTTCTACATCTCTCGAATAAACAGGCAGAAAAAGAAGCTATGGAATTATTGAAACGGGTTGGCCTCGCAAATAAAGCTTATGATTATCCGAAGAATCTTTCGGGTGGTCAAAAACAGCGTGTCGCCATCGCTCGCGCCTTAGCCATGCATCCCAAGGTAATTTTGTTTGATGAACCGACCTCTGCGCTCGATCCAGAAATGGTTGGCGAAGTGCTCGAGGTGATTAAAGATCTTGCCAAAGACCACAGTCGCACCATGGTCATCGTGACTCATGAGATGAGTTTTGCTAAAGAAGTCGGGTCGCGTCTCATTTTTCTTGATAAGGGGAAAATTATTGAAGACGGTGAACCGCGAAAGATTATGGACCATCCTACCACCGAACGGGCCGCTCGTTTCTTCCAAAAT
>CAUUCV010000052.1:0-5474 GCA_963543745.1 uncultured Candidatus Saccharibacteria bacterium
CATATCTTTAAGTGTTTCGACTGGTAAATCAATATTCGTTGGGTTGGTAGGCATAATCGATTCAGTTTTATACTCTACAACTTGAGACACTTGGCCATTACGATAATCTACTTGTTTGTTATATCTACCAAAAATAAGCTCATCATCACACATATTATTATTCTTCCCACTTACCATACCGACCTCGAATTTTTACTTTTATAGCTCTTCTTAGATTCTCTCTGGGGTTTCATACTCGATAACCTATATCTAACCGCATCAAGGGCGTGGTCTAAACCCCCTTCTGGCTCATTAATAATCTGACCATTTTTATCAGTCTTCCACAGGTAATTGCGATATTCCTTAATTAGATTAACGCTTCGTTCGGTAACTGAGATTTTCTGGTCTTGTACATACTGAATACCCTGCTTGATACTATCTTTACCCTTAACTACTGGGACTAAATTTACACCATAGCTTTTTATTTCATCATTGCTCTTAGGTTCAGCCGAATCGGCGACAACCAGTCCATATGGAAGACTATTTATAACATCTGCAATCTGCTTATTAGACATGCCTTTTCGATAGAGAACTTCATCGAAAATATAGCCACCATTATAGTAATAGACTGCGACAATAGCAGTAGGATCAATAGAATATCCATAATCAAGACCATAACCTTCAAGTCGCGCTTCAAAAGGGATATCTTTGATGATTTGCCAACCTGTATAAATACGACCTTCAACTTCGCCTATCTTGCCTTCGCCATAAACTCGCCACCAGTTTTTATTATCCTTATGACTCTCAATTTCTTGAATCGTGTTCTGGTCTAATGCTTCATTGTCTTTATAGGTTAGGGTAATAAAATCAATGTCATCTCGCTTTCCGAGCATTTTTTCATAAAACCAAAATTCAGAAGTTGGGTTCCAATCAATCCAAACCACTTCACGGGTACGCGTAATAAGCTGGTCGACGATGTTGTATGCCAAGTTATTACATTCATTTAGAAACAGAACATCACGCCTTGGACCATGTGCTTTTCCATAGGTGTCGACAGAGGTAAATTTAATGGTTGAACTAGTTTCAAATGTATAAACATAATCCGTACCATGCCATCTAGATTCAGTCCAATACCCTTGGCCTTGCATGATGTTCTTAAAGTCCTCAATAGCCCCACCTTTAAGGTGTGGCATACTTTCCGATACCACCCAGATATTCTTACTTTTATGGCTTTGAGCATAATCTATGAGCCAAATTAGAATAGAAATGGTCTTACTTGCAGAGGTCCCACCACAAACAGCTCTAATGCGCTTTTTGAGAGAGAATACTTTCTTTGTAGCAGTAGTATTCTTAAACTTCATTTACTGTTCATCCTCTTTTTTAATGTCTGAATCTTTAGATTTGCCACCGTAAATTGGGTTTGGTAGTTGGATGTTTACTTCCTGCTTCTGAATAAAATCCGGATCAATATGGGAAGAGACAAATTTAGCAGTATCCTGTGCGATTTTAGGGTCATCGGAATCAAGGGATTTTGATAGAACCTTACGAGATTTTTCTGCTAACACTTGAGTATCAATCGAATTGCCACGAATCATTTTGATGCCATCAGTGACCCATTTATATTTATTCATAATGGCAGCAGCAGTGGTCTCAGTAAATCCGGCTTTAATTGCAGATTGATAACCGTTGTTAAAATATTTTGTGCCAGGTGTTAAGTATAATTCGAGAAATTTAAGTCTGCGCGAATCAGTGATTTTTCCCGATAGCTTGGTTTTGATTTTTGCTTCTGATATTTTTTTCATAAATATTCTCAAATAAAAAAACACGGGAATCCGTGTCTTGCAACTATATTATACCAAACATAATCATAAATTATAAGCCATAAAAATAGCCCCCTCTCAACATGGGGCTATTTCGGATTTTAAGTATTAAACCGTCAATATCGCACTAGTTCTATATTCCTGATATTCGTCTTCCGAATGAGTGCCATTATAGTACATCATAGCTTCATCGATTCCACGAGCTTCACAGATCATAGCAGTTTTTAGGATTATAGTGGCTTCATTAGCATTGCGTTTTAGCTTGGTTTTATTGCCGTCCTGAGCTAGGATGGATTCGACTATTTGATTAATTGTGACGAAACTTAATGTGCTTCTTTTATTTTCCAAATTAGCGTTTTTTAATATCTTCTCCGTCTCTTTAGATCTTTTTATTACGACAACCCCATAATGGCTACGATAGTTTTCAAGTTCAATAGACATTTCTTTAAGATATCCGTTAAGCTTCCAATATTCATAATTCATCCAAGCCATAGCTATGGCGGTTACAGTTAAAGCTATATACATGATTGTTTCCATCATTAACTCCTTAAATATTCATCAATTATTTTCTTACATTCCTCAAGCCCAACCCCAAATTCAGCTTTATAACCCCTCGCACGTAGCTTTTCGAGCATTTCGGCCTGCTCTTCAATATGCTTATCAAACCAATCTCCCTTTTTGCGGATTTTAACCTCGCCCTTCAAGGGCTTTTTAGCGTCTTTATTACGTTTTAATTTGGTGCCATTTTTTTTGATTTCAATCATCAAACCGGCATAACAGTTACTATCACAGACTTCCGCACACGGCGAATCGTAATGCCAGTGTTTCTGTTCGGCAATAAATAAATCAGGATAGCCCCTTTCCGGATGTAACCTATGATGTTTCGCCGCCTGACCAGGCGTCAGTTTAAGGTCTGCTGCGAGATCGAAGCGATAGATTACGTCTGGGTACTGTTGCTGCAAGTATCGCGCGATCCGCTCATAGAGATTATGTTCGGAATTATACTTCGGTATCCGCCTCATATTGTAATCACTTTAATTAGCCACACCACCAACATTATCGGCAATATAATCCCAGCTAGTGCTGATATTAGGATGATTATTATAAATGTACTTTCGATTAAGTGTTCGATAAAATCTTTCATTTTTAGTTGTCCCTATGTTCTATTTCATATTTTTCCAGCACTTCTAACGGAGCGTCTCGGAAGAACCTACCAATGCTTGATATGGTTGGCCAAAACCTCGTAACTTCATCAGGCTTGAGTAGCTCTGAGGTATCGTATTCCGAAGCGTATGTTAAGAGAGTATGCATTCTTAAAGCTCTAATCACTAGGGCTGTTTGCTCTCTGGTTGGTAATAGAATATTACCGAAGAGTTTGCTGTCTTGCTCCATATCGAACCTGATAAAATCGACAATATTTTCATTGTTAGCCATATGCTTATCTTTATGTCCTGTGTATAGCATTATTTTTTCCTTTCTTGCACTTCTTTATCAAGATTGAACTTCTTCTTTTTGCTTGCCATACGAATTTTTGCCCAGTAGATTTGCTTATCGCTCTTAGAATGCTTAGCAGGCTTATGGGAGCTAAGCTTTCCCCAATCTACTGGTACATCAAATTCATTCTTTTTCATTAGGTTGGTCTTTATTTAGCAATTCAGGATTCTCGTGGATATTTCCTAGTATTTCCATGTCGTCGTCAACGAAATAGTCGTACGCAAATATTAGTGTCTGGTCTTCGTCAGTGTTGTCATAACCAGCAATGCAGAAAACCTCACCTGCACGTTCATTTTCTATATCGCATAATCTCCGTAGTTCTTGGTTGTTATATTTAACATTCTTCATTCCATATGCCACCTGGCCTTCAAAGAAACAGACTTCCCCTATAGCAGAGACTTCTGCCTCACGGACGCTAAAGACGTATTCAACGACATCCCCCTCGTAAATCTCCTTACCGTTCTCGTCATGGAGCCCAGTGTATTGCTCCCATATCTGTTCATTGCCACTCAACTTTTTATCGCCAGTCTCCGTACAGGCTCCACAAATTAAATCGCCCAGTGTAACATAAGTATAGGCTTTATTGATCTTGTCCCACGCTCTGAATTTTAATTCACGCATTTTTACTCTCCTTAATTTTCGCAGTAGCCATCTTAAAATTGCTATTCCCCATAACCGTTCGATATATTTCCAACTCAGCTTCCAACCTAGCATTTTCCATGAGTTCTTCAAAAACTTTTTCATATAGTTCATTTACCAAATAGTCATAACTGCGCTCTTTTATCGCATTACCTAAACTTATAGTAGTACCTTTCTGGTAATAACTTGAAAAGTCCTTTTCATAAGTGATTTCTTCGTTATATTTATTCAATATCTCTCGAATAGTATGTTTTGTTATCATTCAATGCTCACCTTTCTAGCCCCGCATTTTCCACACTTACCGTTAATCGTATGCGTCATGCACCAACAGTTTTTGCAGAGACTAATTTGCGTATTATTCATACTAGCTCCCTGTACACTCGATTATCTTGATCTTTTATATAGCCTCTTTTTTCAAACCACTTGTCTAACCTTTTATTGAAGATCTCACCTATTACTAATTTAAGACTATTATCTCTTGCGAATTTTTCGAGAAATTCAATAAATTTTAAGAATTGGCCATTGTGCATTTTAGCGTTGTTAATAGCTAATAGATTTACAACTTTCTCATCTGCTAGGTGGAAAAGACCATGAAGACTACCATGCTTAAACATATAGTAATGGTCATCACCGAGAAGTTTTGCGACTGGGTACTCCATATAAACATCAAGTAATGTTAATACCTTACGGGAATCACCTGTATCTGCCTCACTCATTTTTTGATTTTTCCTCTTGCTTTTTCCAGATTTCATCTAAATCTTTATATGCTGGATAGGCTTTTTCTTTATTCGTCGTAATATAAGCGTCAGAAATGCCAGGAATAAACCAGTACGGACGCTTATCATTGTTGAAAATTCGTATTTCACCGCTTTTTAATAAGTCAAGGTGAATTTCTTGTGGCACCCTCGACCACTCGGAATTCATGATATTGTCAGCTCTAGTGGCGATTACGACTTTCTTAACTGCTTTATTTTTAGCACCTATCTGTAAATATCCACACTCAAAGCACCTGTATCCCGAATCGTGAACTCTAGTTGTAGGCTTAAAATATGGCTCCCAAATACCACTTGCTTCCATCACATCTCCCTAACTACAAGTGGCTCATCTTCATCTACCTGGTAATCTTTAACTTTATAATCATCGATAATCATTTCTGCATGACGCTCAAAGTATGTCTTACGTCTTTTCAGAGTCATTTTATCCCACTTTTCTTTTTCAACTTCTAGTTCTAAATGACCATGGTCTATCCATCCATAAAGATTTTTTGTGTCTTGTGTAATTCTTAACATTTTAGTCATTTTAATTATCCTTTCTTATTTATTCATTTTCGCTATATTTTTGACTAAATTCCCATAGCTCACCAAAATTACTAACATTTGGGTGTAATCCATCCGCCAATGTAGTATTTTTATTGAACTTGTCAAAGCTTTCCCTACAATCATAGAAATAATAACTGAAATCATCACCTAGTAGGTCTAGTGCCACGTCCATGATTAAGTCAGATGTGTTAGTAAGACCAATAAAACATGTGTAGATTTTGTA
>CAUUCV010000053.1:0-5439 GCA_963543745.1 uncultured Candidatus Saccharibacteria bacterium
CCTACGCTCCACTCTTCAAACAGCGTGAAGGGGTGAACTATGGTGCTGGCTCGATTTTGAAAGATGAAAATATCGATAATTTCTATTGTGCTGGCTTTACTGGTAACTGTAAATTGCGTAACTATACCGGAGCTTTCTATGGCAATACCTCAATTCGCAAAGCCTTGGCCAACTCTTTGAATATTCCAGCTGTAAAAGCCCTCTACATCAACGGTATCGAAGATAGCATTAAGACTGCACATGACTTAGGTGATTTGTCCTATTGTACAGATACTTCTGGTGGCCTCTCGATCGCGATTGGTTCGGGTTGTACCGTTAAACTGGTTGAGCACGCGAATACTTATGCTTCCCTGGCTCGTGGTGGTGTATATAAACCACTTTCATACATCCTAGAAATCAAAAACGGTTCAGGTGATGTACTCGAAAAATGGGAAGATACCTCTGGTAATCGTGTACTTGATTCTCAGGCCGCTTACATGATTTCCGATATTCTCAGTGATACCTCTGCTCGTTCAATGGTCTTCGGAAGTTTAGGTGCGTCATTCGGTTTTGTGGTGCCTGGAGTTTGGACTGCTACCAAAACTGGTACAACCACTACCAATGATTCGACCGTAACGAAAGACTCGCTCACTGCCTCTTATTCACCAGTGGTGGCAACAGTGGTCTGGAATGGCAACCACGATGGTCGCGGCTTAACAAACTCTTCAAACACAATCGTGCGTCGCGTAGTCAACGATTACATGGAACCAGTACATAAAGACGTTTATGCCAATGCCGGCAAGTGGAAGTCTGGAGATAAGATCCAAAAACCAGCTGGAATTCAAACCCTAACCGTAAGTGGAATTACTGATATTTTCCCAAGTTGGTTCAATAATAAGACCTCGGGTGCTCAGACTGAAAAAATGAAGTTTAACCGCATCAACAAACACAAAGCTTCTGATTGTACTGACCCAAGCTTAATCGAAGAAGTAGATATCAGCTTTACCATTGATCCAATTTCGAAAAATAAGAGCTTTGCCAAATCTGCTGACGGCTATGACCCATTCACCACAGATGACTGTTCCTATCGTGCACCTACGGTAAGGATTAAAAATAGTACGATTAACAGTGGCTCGGTACTGAAGTTTGAAGCAAAAGCAGGTTCTGAACAATTAGACAGCTACACGGTCTCCGTAGATGGCACAGTAGTAGCTTCTGGAACCGCCCAAGCTGGCGACAATACTACAACTTATACGATGACCGGAAGTGAAACTTCTATCGTAGTAACATTAAAAGATCGCGCTGGTAGCACCGTTACTAATAAATTAGGCTCGTAAACTGAGTTTAAAGCTTAATGAATTCTAGCTCCATTTATTATGGAGCTAGAACCTTTAGGCAGAAAATTATGAAATTTTTGGATAGTAAAAATTACATAAGATTTTTTGGTATTATTTCTTAATCGGTGATACAATAGCTTCGGATACCGAGGGGGATGTGCTTAGATATTTTTTAACATAATAAGAAAGGTTTTATGGAAATTATTTCTTTAATCATTCATGGCCTCATCTTAATTGAAACTAGCTTTCTTGCCTACCGTTCTTTCAAGAAGAGCTTTAATTATTTTGGCCAAAAACGAAAAATTTATGTCGATTCATCGGCTTTGATGGATGGACGTGTATTAAAAGTGGCACAAACTGGATTCTTAGGCGGGATTTTAATTATCCCACGTAGTGTAATTCATGAAATGCAACTACTCGCTGATGGAAAAGACAGTGAAAAACGCACGCGAGCAAGATTTGGACTGGATGTAGTCTCAGAACTTGAACGTATCCCTTCGACGGATGTGGTAATTCTGAAGGACGAACTGGATCGTACGCCAGTAGACGAAAGACTTTTGCAACTAGCTGAAGAGAATCACGGCTCGATTATGACGATTGATTACAATCTTGGCAAAGTAGCTTCGACGATGAATATTGATGTTCTCAACATTAATGAGCTTGTAGTGGAACTACGCTCTGAATATCTACCAGGTGAATGTTTTACTTTGAAGATTACTAGTACTGGTAGTAATCCAAAACAAGGTGTAGGCTATCTTCCAGACGGCATGATGGTGGTAGTAGATAATGCCAGCGATAAAATTGGCGATTCAGTGGATGTAATGTTTGAAAAATTCCTGCAAACTAATTCTGGGCGCATGATGTTTGCCAAAATCGCGCCAGAAAAACCAAAAAAAATACGCAAACCATTTTTAAGAAAGAAGTCATAAAAAATAGCCCCGCGTGGGCTATTTTTAGTGATTCGATGGTTAAAGCAGTCTTTAAAGTTTATGCCTGGTCTTCACCATGTTCTAAGGCATAGGTCATACGCTGATCAATTTCGGATTGATATTTATCGAGAAGACTGGTAGATTTTTCAGATTTAGCGACATCGAGCATCAGATGGAAGCGAGAGGTTTGGTTCATAGCTAACATAGCAAATGGCGTGACTGTACTTCCCTGCTCCTCATAACCGTGAGCGAAGATGCGTTTCGGATTAGTGTAGTTAGCTAAAATATTTTTCAAATCATGGGGGTAACCATGGAAGTTAGCGATGATTTTCGCACTGGATCCAAACATCTGATTAAAATCTGAACCTGAAAGCAGCTGATCAGCAAAACCGATACCAGCGTAGGTGAGGGCAGAAATATAGGCAAGACCAATCTTTAGCTTTGGCAAATCTTGCTGAAGCTGCTTCACAGCCTGATAGGATTCATAAAAACTAATATCGCCAGCCGCGACAAAAATGTAATCATACTCTGGAATTTCAGAGTTATCAAGAGCCTGGAGCGAACCATTTAACTTGGTGGTGTCGAAGAAGCAAATGCCTCGCTTAAAACAAAGTTCGGCTTGTTTTTCGTTTAGAAAGACTGGCTGTTCGGTCTTATTGAGAGTAACCAAATTGACTTGATTTTGGCGCTCAAATAGATAATGGAAACACGGTTTCACACTTTCGGCGTCGAGCGGAAAGAGACAAGAGACGTGATGCCCTGGACGAGCGAGCAAGGCAGAGAGAAGGATTGGTGATTGATGAGAAAAGCCATTGTGGTCCTGACGCCAACAAGTACTGGTGCTGAGAAGATTGGCGGAAGGATAGTCTTTTTGCCATGATACGGTTTCGGCTTGTTCGAGAAATTTCAGATGTTGAACAATCTGAGAAAGAATGATCGAAAAAAAGGCTTCGTAGCTAGTCATCAAAGCATCTTTTCCAGTCATCAAGTGGCCGACCATGGTAGAAAAAAGTACATTTTCTGAAAGAAGCTCGATAATGCGGCCAGTGGCAGACTCTGGCATGTCCCATTTTTCGATAGCCAGGTCGCCCCAGGCGCGAGTAGTCTGGCTGTAAACAGCATCGATTTTATTACTAGTGGTTTCATCAGGAGAAAAGAGGTAAAAATCTGGGTCGCTTTGCATTTTCTCAGAAAGCAAAGCACCAAAAGCCTTGGCGGGAGATTTAGTTTTCATGAATCAAAAATCCTTTCTCTTGATCAAATAGTTCATTGAAACGATAAGTTTTAAGCCATTTTTCGAGCATCTTAAGCTCAGTTTCATCAGTCTTGGCATTAGGAAGTGGTACTTGATGGGATTTAAAATTATCACGTACTTTCATACCTTCGGCTTGGCGAGGACCAGTGAGGCCTTTTTCGGAGGCGAAGATAATAAATGGTGGGTTTTCAGTAGTTTCAGACTGGAAGAGCGCGCGTAGAAGATTTTCTAAGAGATTTTTTTGGAGTTTTTCGTCAAGTTCAGGAGTAAAATTGGCGGAAGTATTAAATTTTTTGCCAAATTCTTCGTAAGTTTCGGAAAGCGTTTCCTTGACTAAAATTGGCGTGTAGCCGAAACCTCTGATTAGCTCTTTTAATTCATGTTCAGAACGACGACTGGCGACGGTTGGCGCGGAAATTTTATAGCCATTCAGATGCAAGATTGGCAAAACCCGACCATTCGATTCGCTGAGTAGTAGGCGATTGAGATTAAGGCTACCGAGCATGGTGGCAGTTTCAAATTCACCATCGCCAATAAGAGTAACCGTGGTATATCCTGGACGATTAAGCACGGAGCCATAAGCGGTGGCAAGCGAATAACCAAGTTCACCACCTTCACAAATCACTCCTGGGGTGACCGGGCTAGCATGGGATGGGAAGCCTCCAATGCGAGAAAACATCTTGGAAATAATTTTAAGTCCGGCATAATCACGGGAGAGTGTAGGGTCGACTTTGGCTAATTCCTCATCGTAAAAAAGATTAGCCTGAAGAGCGGGAAAACCGTGGCCTGGACCCAAAACAAAGGTAAAATCACGCTGGCCAAAATAAGCCTTTAAGGCAGCGTAAACCAGATTAATGCCCGGGCAAGTGCCCCAGTGACCGAGCAAACGTGGCTTAATGTCGGCAGGTTTCAGGGGGGATTCTAAGAGAAAATTATCTTGCAGGAAGATTTGGACGACCGTCAAATAATTACAAATGCGGACCCTAGCTAATAAATTATCTAAATCAATAAAGCGCTCACCACTATACATATAAAATATTATAGCATAAGCGTTAAGAGATTTTTTGGCGCAAAAAATTGAGCCGGGCAGAAGTGCGACTCAAAGACACAGATCAAAGGCGCGGCTCAAAGAAAATGAATCAAAGGTACAGCTCAATATTTTTTCTAAATGTTTTAGGCCTGGTGAGTAACTTTAACCATGGCAGTACGTAAAACTTCACCTTGGTAGAGATAGCCTGGAATCAGTTCTTCAGCGATAACTTCCTGGTCACCTTCGCCTTCTTCCATAGAGATAGCATTGTGAAGCTCGGGATTAAAGATTGTGCCTGGATTGGCATCAATTTTTTCGAGACCGAGGGATTTCATAGTCTTTTCAAGGGTTTTTTGAACGGGAGAAAGTGCTTCCGGGTGAGCATAAATCGCACGGCCCATGTCGTCAATCAGAGGGAGAAATTTCAAAATAGTGCTATGGGTGGCAGTTTTCTTAGCCTGTTCGCGTTGCATTTCGACTTGTTTACGGAAATTCTCAAAGTCGGCTCGAGTGCGCTTTAGATCAAGCAGAAATTCAGCGTTTTGCTGCTTTAGATTAGCGAACTCTGCAGAGATAGGGTCAGCAGATTGATCAAGATTATCCGAAAAATTCACTTCTGGACTAGCTTGATTTAGATTCTCAGCTTCAGAATTTTCGAAATTAAAATTTGACTTATCATCTTGTGGTTTTGACATTTTTTCTCCTTACAAAGTATTCTCCAAATAACGACCGGCATGGCGGACGAGACTCATAATTTTAGCATAATTTTGACGAGTAGGCCCGAGCACACCGATATAACTATCATCTGAATATGGCGAACGGAATTTACTGATAATGAGCGAAGCATCGGAGTTTTTGCCGATAGGATTTTCGTGACCAATGAAAATATTGAGTGGCTCGCCAGGTTTG
>CAUUCV010000054.1:0-5298 GCA_963543745.1 uncultured Candidatus Saccharibacteria bacterium
AGCTTATGTCGGTGTGACTCGCGCCAAAAAGCGCCTCTTCCTTACTTTTACCGCTGTGAGATTTTTGCATGGTAAGTCTAATTTTAATACACCGTCCTGCTTCCTAGCTGAGCTCGGCTATCAACCAGACCTCTTTAATGAATCCGTTGATAATAGTTTTAGTAATAACTACGGCAATAATTTTGGCAACAAATTTAATCATAATCACAGTCGTAGTTTTGATAATGATTTTACTGATGATCCTTTTGATTCCTATGATAGCTATTCCGGTCGTAATCAATCAAAATCTCAGACAAATAAAAAATTCGATCCTTTCTATGATGATATCTTCTATGAAGATGAGGGATTCGATTTTTAAAAAATAACCCTACTAGGGGTTATTTTTTCTTTCCGGGGGTTATTTTTCTTTTATCTTATCTAGTAATTCTTCGTATTCCAGTAAATCTAAATTAGCTGGCCTTGCGTCTAAATCAAGTCCAAGTTCTTCAAAAATCCTCACGATCTCTTCGCGATTACGTCCGGTAAAATGCGGTAACATCCCTTGTAGTTTTTTACGTGGGTTCGCGAAGCATTGCTTCACAAACTTTAAAACTTCTTCCGAAACCAAAGCTTTTTCTCGTGGGTAAAAGATTACCGAGGCCGAATCAACTTTTGGTGGTGGTGTAAAAAGTTTTCGTTCGACGAAAATTCCCCCTTCGACTTCCGCATAATTTTGCACAAATAAAGTTAAGAATGAGAAGCGTCCTTTTTCTTCGAGAATCCGATCCGCCACTTCCTTTTGCATCAAGAGTACGATTTTCGCTGGCTTCTTTTCTAGTAGTAATAATTTTCGAATAATTGGGCTAGTGATATAGTAGGGAATATTCCCTACCACCGAAAAATCACCATCAAGTTGACTAAAATCAAAATCCAAAACATCAGTATTAATTACTTCCAGATTTTTGCCAGGGAAGGAATTTGGTAGATTATGGGCTAATTTCTCATCAAACTCGATCGATACCACTTTTGGAAATCGCTTCAGTAAAGAACTAGTTAGCGTCCCTAGTCCTGGGCCGATTTCTACACAAAAATCTACTTCACTTCTTGCACTTTCGGCAATTTCTTCCAAAGTAAAACGATCTTTTAGCCAGTTCTGCCCTAAGGATTTTTTGTTCTGCAACATCTTTTTCTCCTAGTACCAGTGATGGCTACTCCAGAAAGCCCAGGCCTGACTCCAGCCACCGTAGCGTCCGGTCACGTAGCCAATCATCCAGCGAATTTGCGTCACTGGGTTGGTCTTCCAGTCGCTACCAGCTGAAGCCATCTTCGAGCCTGGAAGTGCCTGTGGAATACCATAAGCGCCTGATCCGGCATTTGATGCATCGTAACGACATCCTGATTCGCGCATAATTAAAGTCAAAGCCACGTAAAGGTCATTTTCTGAAACGCCCGCACTTCTGGCGTAGTTTGCGCAGGTTTCCCAATCTGGTGGAATGGATTTTTTGCTACCCACCTTGGTCACCCTAGCCACTGGTTGCTTAATAATATTAGTCGAGACTAGCTCACGCGAAACTTCTACGTTATTCACCATATTAATCTTGTAAACTGATTGCTTACGTCCCACTTCGCCCATAGTTTCAAGCTTGGTTTGGCCGGTCGCCATACTTGCGTCGTTCTCAGTTTTTTCTTCGTAAGGAATTTCTTCTTCTACGGTTACTTCATGGCCCCCAGTATGTTTCAGGTGGTATTTTGTGGAAAGACCAGCTTCTAAAATGTCGTGTTTCGCCACCTTAGTTACCACATCACCGTCATAAACATTGAAACCGGCTTCCTTAAAAAGAGCTTTCTCATCAGTAGTCGCCGTCATTAAAAATACCGTCTTCTGTCCGTCGCTTAGTGTGACAGGTTTAGCACGGTAAATATTAATGCGATAATTATCAGAATTAATCCGTTCCGTACGGGCAGGTTCCACTTTATCGTAATTTTCTACGGCAATATTAGACCGCTTTAGAGCTTCCTCGACGGTGTTAGCATTGGTTTTTATCGTCAACGTCTTATTGTCGGCAAAAAAAGTCACATAATGCATGTCCGAAATTTCTCCAGCATCTGGATCTTTAGTCTCGGCAAAAGCCGAACGAACTCTCGAGAATCCAAAGATTAGACCGGATAAAACTAGCAAAAAAGCGCTAAAAATATATAGCGTCTTATAAGTCTTGGCTATTTTGAAAGCACTACTCACCTAGTTATTATAGCATATTACGATTTACTGATAAAGTTTACGCTATTTTGTGTTAAAATAAACTTAAGAGTTATCACATAAAAAGGATGTTTCATGAATCAAGCGGACAACACCGAAGACTTTGCCAATTTAATGGAAGAATTGAATAATTACACTACGGAAAATCATACCGAAAACACCAATTCTTCGAATCAAGCTTCTGAGGCATCCTCTGCGATTGATTTAAGTAATTTAGGCGCCAGTCCTGCTGATTCTAACCAACCGGTCACTATCGCCCCTTCTGCTGATTTTGCTTCTTCTATGAATCAAACTGCCACTACTTCCGCTGCCGCAAAAGATTCTGATAATCTTACTACTCCAAGTCATACCCCACTTTCACCTCTGATGAATTTGGATGGTACGGAAAATACCGAGGCGGTAAAAGCTGCTGAGTCTGCTAAGGACTCGGCCCCTGATGATGTCGATTTTACTAAAGAAGATCAAACAGAAGATGCTGAAAAAACTGAACACGAAAAATTCCTTGAAGATCAAGAGAAAAATCCTTTGAAGGCTGCTGAACCAGTCCCAGGTTCTATCGGTAGTGCAGTTTCTTACCATGATTACGAAAAAGAGAAAAACGAAGAAGCTACTAAGGCACAAAATCCAGAAAAAAAGTCGCCTAAGCTCGACCCAAAAATTATTGCCATTATTGCCATTGCCGGTGTTTTTGTCATTTTTGGTGCCATCTTCTTGATTAATGCCTTGAGTAATCAGCCGAAAAAATCTTCTCGCGCCAACAATAAGAGCACCGTTGTTGCTAATGAAAATCAAATTCTCGAATGTGCTACCAAAGTTTCCGAAGAGAATCGCACGAAATATAATGCTGCTTCTGGCGAAATCGCAAAGATTTTTACTTACAGTCACGATTCCTTATCCAGTATTGAGATTCGTACGGTCTATGAATTTAGCTCCACTGAGGCTGCTAAAACTGCCAAGCAAGCCATTGATTCTGAAAATCAACTCACAGAAAATAATGGTCGTACCGAAAAGACCGAGAATTACAAGACTATCACCTCTGGCCTAGATGGTAAAATCGTCTCTCTCTCGGTCACTGTAAAATCGGAAGACCTCGAAGCCTACCAGAAGACCGACGACTTCAAAAATCAAAGCTTTGCTACCGCTGACGCTGATGATAAGCTTGATCTTTCGATCAATAATGTTCTCACTACTCAAAATCTCCAGGGTTTCTCTTGTAGTATTACCGAATAAAAGATTCAAAAGAGGCTCCCCGGCCTCTTTTTTTGAATTGAGGAAATACTTGATTTTTGCTATAATTATTAGGAAATTATGAAAAATATCTATATTACCACCGCCATACCTTATGTTAACGGTTTGCCACATATCGGGCATGCCGAAGATTATTTACTTGCTGATATCTATAAACGCTATCAGGAGCTTTTGGGTAACTCGGTGCGTTTTCAGGCTGGTACCGATGAGCATGGTAATAAAATTGAGAAAAAAGCCAAATCTCTAGGTATCGACACGCAAAAATACGTTGACGATAATGCTAAAAAATTCCAAGAATTCATCGCTCGTTTCGATGTGCAGTACACAGATTTTATTCGTACTTCTGACCCAGAACACATGAAGCGGGTGCAGGAAATTTGGCAAAAACTCAAAGGCCATATTTATACGGCGAGTTATGATGGCTGGTATTGCGAAGGCTGTGAAAGTTTTGTCACGGAAAAAGAATATACTGAAAATCAAGGTATTTGCCCAGATCACCAAACGCCATATAATCGTCTTTCTGAGTCAAATTATTATTTCCGTATTAGTGATTTTAAAGATGAAATTCGTGCCAAAATCGAAAGCGGTGAGATGCAGATTTTACCAGAATTTCGTAAGAATGAAATTTTGAAACTTCTAGCCGATGCGCCAGATGTTTCAATTTCACGTCCGAAATCGCACCTTTCTTGGGGTGTTCCAGTGCCAGGCGACGATTCTCAGGTAATGTATGTCTGGATGGACGCTTTAACTAATTACATCACCGTACTTGGTTATCCAGATCAGGATATTTCTAAATTTTGGCCAGCCACTGTCAGCATTGTTGGTAAGGATATCCTGCGTTTTCATGCTATTTTATGGCCAGCGATTTTACTTGGCCTCGGCCTGCCTCTTCCGAAGACGCTCCTTTCGCATGGTTTTATCTTAGCAAACGGTACGAAAATGAGTAAGAGTATCGGTAATGTGGTGGATCCGATTGAGGTACTCGATAAGCATGGCGTCGATGCTTTCCGTTATTTCTTCTCTCGTCATATCGATACCTTCCTGGATTCGGATTTCTCTTGGGAAAAATTTGAAAATGCCTATAATAATGAACTCGCGAATGACTATGGTAATCTGGTCCAGCGCTTAGCCACTCTTTGTAAAAAGAATCAGGTTAGTCTCGCAGATACTCCGGTTCTTGAATTCACGCCAGAATATCGTGAATTGATGGATGGTTTTAATTTCTCCGCTGCCATTGATTATGCTTGGGGTCAGGTTCAATTAATTAATAAACATATCGAAGATCAAAAGCCATGGACTGTGGCTAAGACCGATCCAGAAGCCGCTAAGCAGATTTTAGTCAATCTCGTGAATGAACTTCTCTTAGTCAACCATCTACTTAAACCGTTTTTGCCAGTCACCGCCACAGTTGAGCAAATCTTTATAGCCTCCGAAATTACTCCACCAGCTACTCCACTCTTTCCAAAAGAGCGTTAGAAAATAGCCCGTGATGGGCTATTTTTTGATATATAATATAAAGCTAAAAAACTATCCGAAATTTATCTATAAAAATAAGACCCCAGTAGGAGTCTTATTTTTTTGTTTTACTATTCACCAGTGATTATTTATCGTGGTGATGATGATGTTTTTCATCACAGCATTCACATTCGCAGTCATCTGAAAGAGCCTTAGCCACATCCGCCACGAAGAAGGCAAGAATACCTGCTACAAGTGGGGTGATAATGTGAACCAAAGATTCGAGAGCTACGGTACCCATCAAAGCGTCAAATTTCTCAGCAGAAGTTGGGAAAATTTGATACATGATAGCAATAGCT
>CAUUCV010000055.1:0-5245 GCA_963543745.1 uncultured Candidatus Saccharibacteria bacterium
ACCAGCAAAGTTACCGACATGAATCATATGTTCAATGAATCTTATATCAAGAATGTTCCTGGTGCTGGTTTTGATACTAGATATGTGACAAATATGTCCTACATGTTTAGAAGAGTTTATTATATGAAGGATCCCCTAGTTTTCAATCTCAATACTAGAAATGTCACTAATATGGAAAACATGTTCGAGCTTGCCTTTGAATCTCAACCAAATCAAAATGCTATCTTCGGTTCGGATTTTAATACTGAAAAAGTTATAACCATGGCTAATATGTTTAAAGAATCTAATATTGGCGAGATTGATCTAACTAATTTCGTAGGCGCACCAGAAGCTACTACTTTTGTATCTATGTTTGATAAATCTAAAGCCACTAAAATCACCTTCCCAGCCACCTTCAATACCTCAAAAGTTACCGACATGTCTAGAATGTTTGCTCAAATCTATAACCTTCCATCCAATTTCCATCTCAACCTACCATTTGACACCAGTAGTCTTACTACTATGAATCAGATGTTCTATAGCTTCCCAGGTGAGTCTATCGACGTCTCTTCATTTAACACTCAAAACGTCACAGATTTTAGTATGGCCTTCTATGGTGCGAAAATTACTAGCCTCGACCTTAGCCATTTCAACCTCGAAAATGTCACTACAATGTCTAGCGCCTTTAATGACTGCTATAATCTAGTTACTCTTAATTTAACCGGTGTTAAGACTAGCAACAAGTTAACTACAATGAGTTCCTTGTTCTATCGCAATTACAAATTAACTTCAGTTGATTTATCAGGTTTTGATACCTCAAGTGTTAATAGCTTCTCCAGTACTTTCTATCAGAACCGAGAGCTTACCACAATCTATGTTTCTGAAAAATTTGTCGTTAAGCCATCTGCCGATAAATCCTATGCTTTCGATGAGGATAATAAACTCGTCGGTGGTGCCGGAACCGTCTACAATTACTACAATAGTAACACAAATTACCTCCGTATCGATGACCCATCCAACGGCAAACCTGGCTACTTCACCTACAAGGCCGCACCATAATTCCGGCCCTATTCCCGAACATTTGATTATACATTTATGTACATCCCCTCAGCCTCCCCGTGAGGATGAACTGATAATTCCCTCTCTCCTCTCTCACCCTCCGAGAAAATTCAGCACGTAAAAAAGACTCGTCCTCCGCGAGTCTTTTTGGTTGAACAAAATTCTACTCAATGGTAATTATTTTTTAGAAAAAAATACCTTCAAAATTATTCAGCATCATCATGAAAAATTTCAATATCTTCCACCAGTACCGGAATCGCCCACTGAAAAACTTCATAAATTTGTCTGGCTAACTTCCGAATCTCCGGATGCGCCATCCTTGAACCACGTAATTTCAGAAAATGTCGCCATTCCCTAAAATTCGCCGTCATCATTAGTTCCGTTTTCAAGCAAAGAGGCAACACATCGCGCGCTTTTTCGGGCTTCACCCCGCTGTCGATCATCTGTAAATAAGTCCTCTCCAGATGTTCCATCGCGTCCAGCCATTCTCTTGCCTCATTCTCCGCCAGACCACTCGATTCTATCACCGTAATCTCTCGGGAAAATTTCCCGTTCGCGTAATTACAATATCTCGTGGACTCCTGAGAATAAGACGCCAATCGGTGTCTGACGATTTCCTGCGAAATCGCCCGATCTGCCACAATCTTGAATGTGCAACTTCCATGTTCCAGCGGAGATTCATGTCCATTTTTGATCAACATCCGAATAAACTTATCCGTACTTCCCTCCGGGTCTTTCGGCTCGCTCAGGTAACAAATCCTACCACATTTTTCTACATGTCTTAATAACATCTGCAGATAAAATTCATCCGAAAGATCATCCAAAAATGGATTCAATAACTTTGCACTTACTTCCGTAATTTTCATTTCAACCTCCTAATGTGCTAAACCAACGTTTCTCTGTCGAATAATAATTCAAGCTAATTCAAATCATATCAATAATTCTAAATTTTTCAAGCATAAACAAAATTAGTAAAAACTAAAAATCTAAGTCAAAATAAAACTACTCAGAAGACCAAACCAATCTAAGTCAAAATAAATCTACCCTAAAGACCAAATCCAGTACCAATAAATCGAAAAACCACATCAAAAATAAACCTCCTTACAGTGGCTAATCAAAAATTTCTGACGGCAATCCATCAAAAAGAAACAAAATTTAGTTATTTTTAACCGCACCTATTAAATTGCTTTTCAAACAAATTTAAAAAATCAATCAAAAATAACCTTAATTTTGTAATCTGATCAGAAAAGCCTGCGCTTCCCTGCATCGATAATATCTTGGGCCTTTCTTAGAAGTTTCATTAGCCCGAGCTCTGAGCTACTTGAACCCACATGAACCAGCTTCACAACCTTGCCATGCTCTTTATAGCAAACTTGTACACCAGTCGCACCGGAACCTGTCTTAAACTTTCTAATATATGCCACAACCACATTTTAACATAACCTTCTTCCCTTTTCCAACCCACCTTAACATTTTCCAACCTACATCAAGAAAATATCGCCCAACCCGTGCAAATTTTACATAAGTTCCCCACCTGAACACACCTATAAAGTCCAATCTAATAACCTAACCCAAACCTAAGTATTTCAACCCGTGCAAATTTTGCACTAGTTCCCTATCCTAATATTCCCTAACCTAATGCGTCCCCTAATTTTGAAGCCACACTTCATTTTTCCACCATTATTCCCCCGACTTTTCCAGAAAGTGCATAAGTTTATTTCAAATCTTCCCTATATTTAGAACCCACTTGACTTAGCAACCCGCTCACGCTAATATAGACATAACAATTATCGAATTTTTTTAACGGAACACATAATTTTAAATACGATAGCGCCTCGGTAATTGGGTCATAAAAGAACAGATCAGTACCTTATTAGGAAATGTTTATGCTTATTTGTCAAGCATAAACATTAGCATTTTACATTATGCAAGATTTTTCATGTGCTTAACAGGGAAGCATCGTATTTTCACGCCATTTTTTCACGATAGACGAGGGAATCATATATCCTTTAAAAAGCGCATAGTATTTTTGTGCCAAAATTTTATAAAATAAAAAATACTTCTTTTTAGGATGCTAAAAGTAAGCTAAATTTTTCGTGAAAATTATATCTAGGATGTTAAAATAAGGCTAAATATATCATTAAAATTCTATCAAGGATGCTAATACTCCTCTATAAAACTATAAACTAACAGGGAATTACACTACTTATTTTGCTTTTATAGCCATAAACGCGCATTAAGCTTATTTTATAGCCTCTGAGTCAAACAATCATTAAACTTAACTCTCAGCTTCTATATTAAATACCACGAAAAACTTCGGCTCATCACCGAAGTTTTCTCTAAGTTAATTAAACCTACATCCGATATTAAGCAGAGAATCACTAAATCTTTTAGATTACATTCAGCTGCATTTTCATTTCTTCGATCAGCTTTTCTTTTTCTGCGATCAAATTACGCGTCTCTCTCACTAATTCCACCGGCGCCCTCTCGACATAATTTGGATTCATCATACGAGAATTTAATCCGTCGAGTTCACGACCCACTGCCAAAATTTTCTCCGTCAGTTCATCCTTATACTTAGCTACCACCTCAGCCGTCACGTCGAGGTATAACTCATGGTTAGCGATTGCTAATTTCAAACCTCGCGGCGTACCATTGGTCGAAGAGATATAAGGTATATGCGAGAGGAATTTTAAAAGCAAGGTATTTTCGATCGCCATTACATCCTCACCAAAGAGTAAGCCAAATTTCTTATTATTATTTAGAAGCGACAGGGAATTATTCGTCGCACGAATCTTCGTCACTACCTCAATCATCCGTTCGAAATTCATCGCTGAAATCTCATCGTACTTCATGGTTTCAGGCCAACCCGCGTCGATCACCATACCGGAAGTCCAAGAGAGATTTTGCCAAATCACCTCTGTTACGAAAGGCGCAAAAGGATGCATCATCATCAAAACATTCTCTAAAGTCTTCATAAGAAGTGGGATATTCTTAAAGATTTTTTGACTCTCTAAGAACCAATCCGCGTATTTATCCCAAACCAAGCTATAGACAATTTCCACTGCCTCCGAAAAACGATATTCACTCATCGCCTGTTCCAGCATCGAACTAGCCCGGTTAATTTCATGACAAATCCAGTCTTCACCCGCATTTTCTGTTGTATATTCCACAACGTCTACCTCTGTGGAATTTGCTTCACTCTCATCCACCATCCCTTGAACAAAGCGCGAGACATTCCACAATTTATTGCAAAGATTACGACTTGAAATTACTGAATTCTCCGAAAACGCCTGATTCAAACCAGCCGAGCGACCACGCAAAATCCCCATACGGAAAGCGTCTGAACCATATTTTTCAATCATCTCCATCGGGTTAATCACATTACCCTTGGACTTGGACATTTTCTTGCCCTTAGAGTCCAGCACTAGACCATGCAGATAGACCTCACGAAATGGCACTTCGCCCGTTACATAAACCCCCATCATAATCATTCTGGCCACCCAGGCGAACAAAATATCTGCCCCGGTTTCCATTACATTTAACGGATAGAATTCATTTTTGAAGCCCTCTTCCCAGTTCGTACAAACAATTGGCCAGTGCGAAGAAGAGAACCATGTATCAAAAGTATCTTCATCACGACGATATTTTACGCCGCCGATTTCAATCTCAAACAGATGAGTTCTAGTATTGAACACCCATTCTTCACCCTCCGCATTTGGATCGATCTTATGGAACATCGGAATCGCAATCCCCCAAGGAATCTGACGTGAAATATTCCAGTCTTTCAGCCCCTCGAGGTAATTAATCAAAACCTTCTGCTTATTCTCAGGATAAAACTTAATTTCATTATTATTTAAGCGTTCAATCGCCATCTTTGCCAGTTTCGAAGTGTCAATAAACCACTGCTCTTTCAGCATTGGCTCAATCACCGTACCACATTTATAACAATGCGCTACCGAGTGTTGAATTTTCTTCTCACCCACCAATAACCCCGCCGCTTCAAGCATTTTTACCGTCTTCTTACGCGCTTCTTCTACCGTCAGTCCTGCAATTTCTTCACCACAGACAGGCAACATCTTGCCGTCAAATCCAATCACCTGGATTCTCGGAAGATTATGACGTAACCCCACCTCAAAATCATCGTTATCATGCGCCGGCGTAATCTTCACCACCCCCGTACCAAAGCCCATCTCTGCATGTTCAT
>CAUUCV010000056.1:0-5209 GCA_963543745.1 uncultured Candidatus Saccharibacteria bacterium
GGTGAAGACAAAATCATCCCCACGCCCAGCGCCAAAATTACCGCAAGCATAATCATAAGTTTCCAAATCTTAATCCCGGCCACAAATAAAATTGTTAGAGCAATAACTCCGAGTGGCACCGCTGAACCCAAATCTTTCTGAGGTCCCACGATTAAAAACAGCGAGAGCCCCAACACGCCAAAAAATTTCGCATAGAATCGATAGCTTTCTCGCAAAATTTCCGCGCTCGCCCAGCCAGAAGCTTGCCCACGGGCTATTTTTTTCGCCACAGAATTCATTACTCGATTACCTTTTGTATCACCTCGAGCAAAATTCACCTGATTAGAGAAACCAGTTCGATCTGTAAAATTAACCTGACCCGAGAAACCAGTTCGACCCGAGAAACTCACCTGTCCCATATAGCTTTTCGAGCTCTCATTTTTCCTGGTTCTACCTCTTTTAAATCTAGTGGATAAATCCATAATAAACTGCAAAAACATCCCCCATGCCGTCACCTTTCCTGTTTCTTCCAAAAACCCACCTCTTGCCTGAAAATCCGCGGTAATTTTTGCAAGATATAACATCACCCCCAACTTCAAAAGATCTGACACCTGAATTGTAATTGAACCTAATCTCAGCCACCTACAGGCCCCTAGTTCACAATGCGCCAGTGTCGAACGACCCGCTGCTGCCGCCAGTAATAAATTTAGAGATAAACCTAAAAATAGTAAAATCATCGGCAATTTTTTCGCGATAGTATCTAAAATTCGCCAAATTCCGTCAGATTTCTTACTTTTTTCCATCTCCACCAAATTCACTCTGGTCTCAAAAAACAGCAACACTGCTGTAATCGCCAAATATTTCATTTGATCCAGCCAATATATCGCGTCATCCCCCTTCACTTTGGCATAAGACGGCCCCACCAAGGCAATCATCATCAAACCGATGGCAATCAAAATTATCATCGTGATGATAATTTTATAATTTGCCTTATGTTGTCGCATCTAATCCCACTCCAAAAGTTTTTATTTTTTCACAATTCCACTTACCGTCGCGAGAAACACCCCCACGATCGCACAAACCCCAGCAATCACCCAAAAACGCATCACGATTTTCGCCTCACCCCAACCATTTGCTTCCAAATGGTGATGAATTGGCGCCGAAATAAAAATCTTGCGCTTAAAAAATTTCTTCGAAATCATTTGAATTAAGGAAGAACCTGCCTCCACCACGAATAGCAGTCCAATTACGGGCAAAAGTAACAATGAATTCGTCATCATAGATACCACGCCAAGCCCCGCACCCAGTGCAAACGACCCCACATCACCCATCATAAAACGTGCTGGCGGCACATTGAACCACACATAAGAAAACAGCCACCCCACCACCGTCATACAAAAAGCAAACAAATAAACCTGCCCACGAAATAGCGCAATCGTACCAAACGCACCATAAGCCATCATCGCAAGACCCCCAGCTAACCCATCTAATCCATCCGAAATATTCACTGCATTTGAGGTTGCCACTACCGCAAAAGTAAATAACCCCACCATCACCACTCCGCCAATTTCAATATCGCCTGCAAATGGAATATGAATACTCGTCCAGCCTAATTTATAGGCAAAAAACCAACCTAGCACCAAGCTCACCACAGTAATCATCGCAAACTTAATCGGTGCGCGCAGTCCAGCTGCCCCCTCACCTGAGCCAAAGACATTAATTCCATCATCAATCAAGCCCACAATCGCCCCGCCCAAGAAACCAAAAATCGGAAGCCACGTTTGCGCACGGTCAAAATTACAAATCAGTGTCACCACCGTCACTGCAATCACCCCAATAATTCCCGCCATTGTCGGAAATACTCGCTTGAATTTATGCGCATGTAATTTCGTCATGATCGGCAAGCCATCACCCGAAACCGTCGTCTTTTTTTGCTTCTTCCAAAAATGATATTTATAAGCTACGTGAGTGTAAAAAGGCGTCAAAAACATCGAAAGCAAAAAGGTACCGAGTGACAACAGTAAACCATATAATGCATTATTATCTAAATCCCCCACGCCTTACCTCCTGACTTTATTATAGTTTATCATATACTTCGATATCTCATCAAAAATCGGCTTTGCATTCATTCCACCATCCAGCTTGCGGTTATCACTCCATACTTTAGTCATAATCACGTAATCTGGCGTCTCCTCTAGAGATTTCGCCCCAAAACCCACATAGGTACCAATCGTCTCATCGAAGCTATATTTGCCATTTTTCACGGTTTGCGCCGTACCGGTTTTGCCACCCACATAATAATCCTCATCATATCCCTTCACATTCGGAAAAACTAGGCGTCCCGTGTGCAACATTTGGCGCATCGTTCTACTCGTATCATTCTTATTTAATGCATCGTGGTCCGCTTTCGCGAGCTCCGTTCTCACAAACTTACCATCCTTCATTTCCCCAGCAATCAAAGTCGGACGATAATATTCCCCGCCATTCACCACCGCCGAAAAGGCTGAGGCTACTTGAATAATCGAAAGATCCAAACTCTGTCCGAAAGTCATATTTGCATACCTCGCATCCGTCGCATCAATATCGTTTGGTGGCACAATCGACCCCTTCGTCTCTGGTAATTCAATCCCCGTATATTTTCCTAAATTAAAGCGATTATGGTAATAATCATAAAGCTTTTCCTTACCTTGGTAAGTAATTTCCGAAGCCGAACCACCTAAAAGTTTCAAAGCTTGAATCGAACCCGTATTTAAGGAATAAGTTAGCACAGTTTGCATATTAACCTCCCCAGTGTGGCCCTTAATCGAATTCTCGATCGGCCAACCATCAATCACTAACTTATCCGTATTATAATAAGTCGTCTCTGGCGTCATTACTCCAGAATCAATCGCTGCCGCAATCGCAAAAGTCTTACATACCGAAGCCGGATTGAAAGCGTTCATTGTCGCATCAGTCTGAAAAACCTTCGCGTCCGTCACTTTAGCGTATTCTGCCGGATTATAGCCTGGCTTACCTGCCATCGCCAAAATCTGTCCGGTCGCTGGGTTCATCACAATCGCCGAGCCGTAGGTGATATTAAATTTTTTTGTCACCTCGTCCACCGCTTCTTCCGCTTTTTTCTGAATATTGCGGTCAATCGTCAACACCAAATTCTTCCCGTCCTTTGCCGGAATTTTTATATTTTCGTTGCCAATTGTCAGTGGCACATTATTCGAGTCTTTTACCGTTTTCAGCAATCCATTTTCCCCCTTGAGCTCCTTGTTCAAGCTACCTTCCACTCCGTACTGCCCCTCACCGTCCTGGTTCACAAAACCTAGCACCTGCGCCGCCATCTCCCCTTCTGGATAAACTCGCGTCGTAGTTTCCTGCTCATAAACTCCCGTTAAATCCGCCTTTTTTAAACTATTCGTCTCAGCGTAGGGCACATCTTTTGCTACCACAAAATACTTTCGTTCCGGATCAGCAAAAACCTCATCCCAACCCGCTTTAGTACGATAATTCCCCACTATTTCATCAATTTTTTTAGTGATTTCTTCACGTTTTTTCACCACCAAACTTGGATCAATCGAAATTGTATACGTTTTTTTATTCATTACGATTGGCACCGGCGTATCACCATCTAAGAAATAAATTTCACCGCGCTTAGCAAAAATCGTCGATTTCATAATTTGTTGCCGATTTGCTTTCGCCGCATAAATTTTATGATTCAAAACCTGCAAGTGAAACAACTGAATCACAATCAAACCGAACACCAAAAAACAGGGTCCTTGGATCAAACGAGTTCGCGACTTTATCCGCTGTTTTCTCATATGCTTAATTATAGCATAAGGGGCTTATTTTTTATTCACATCCGACTTCTTATTTACTTCGGTTTTTTGGTCGTCTCCGACTTTTTCGCCGTCGATGACCTAGTTACATCCTCTAACTTTTTACCATCATCGGTCTTCTTGGTCTCGCCACCCATTACCATTTGGATCGTACGATTTAATTGTTGCTTAATTTTATTGCGCGCATGCGGTGTAATAATTTTATCCAACCAACTCGGCTTCACCATTTGATTTTTCGAAGTCAAAATCTCCACCACGTCACCATTTTTTAATTTAGTGTTCAAGTTCGAAAGTTTACCATTAATCTTCGCACCAATCACATGTCCACCCACCTCCGAATGCAAACGATAGGCAAAATCAAGCGGCATCGACCCCACCGGTAAATCAATAATATCCCCCTTCGGTGTATAGACGAAAATCTTATCCGCAAACAAGTTGATCTTCAATTTCTTCATATCCACCTGCTTCCCCTCTTTCAGCTGTGCTGCCGCCATTTGTAGTTCCGAAATCCAGAGTAAGTTCGTTGGCAAATGTTGAATTTTCCCCATTTTATAGTTTTCCGTCAACTTTTGCTCATTATAGAAAAAGCTCGCTGCAAGCCCCCGCTCCGCATATTCGTGCATATCTTTCGTGCGAATTTGAAATTCCACAATCCGCTTATCCTTTGTAATCACCGTAGTGTGTAGCGACTGATAACCGTTCTGTTTCGGCATCGCCACATAATCCTTAATTCTACCCGTCATCGGCGTATAAAGCGCATGAATGATTCCCAGCGTCAGATAACAATCCGTCACATCCTCCACAATAATTCGAAGCGCCGTCAGATCATAGACTTCATCGATATTCTGATTATATTTTGCCAATTTTTTATGCAAAGAATAGACTGATTTCACTCGTCCATCAATCTCAAATTTAATTTTCTCTTCCGCCAGTTTCCCCGAAACTTCTTTTTTGATCTTTTCTAGACTCTTCTCCGCGGATTTATTGCGCTCTTCGATTAATTTTTTCAAAAATTCAAAACGCTTTGGGTTAACATAAGAGAACGCAATATCGGAAATCTCCACGCGCAGTCTCCCCATATTCAAACGGTCCGCCAGTGGTGAAAAAATTTCTAGCGATTCCTTACCAATCTTCTTCTGCTTCTCTGGTGGCAAAGCCGACAAAGTCCTCAAATTATGCAAACGATCAGCTAGTTTGATTATCAAAACCCGAATATCTGCTCCCGTCGCAATCAAAAGTCTCAAGAGATTATCCTTCGTCGCCGGTAAATAAGTATCAATATCGCGCATCCCCTGTCTAGCCTTACCCAGTTTAGTCACGCCATCCACGAGAAATGCTACCGTTTCACCGAATTTTTCCTTAATTTCATCCAGTGTCACTCCGGTATCTTCCACCGCGTCGTG
>CAUUCV010000057.1:0-5205 GCA_963543745.1 uncultured Candidatus Saccharibacteria bacterium
CTTGTTCGGCGGTCACTAGTAAACGGTAACGGTCGGATCCGAGTGGCGTACAGGTGATGAGGGTGAGAATCGGTTTACTAGTCGGGTAAACTAATGCGGCCACATCAGTTGGTTCAACGGTTTGTTTCTTCGTCACTTTATAAGTGTAACGAACCGAATTGTAATTGACATAGATGAGGTCATTATCTTGCAGGCGTTCGAGGCCGGAGAAGATAAATTTGTATTGGTTGTTACTATAAATATCACCGGCGGAGTGACCAGAGATTACGAGATTTCCGACTTGGCCTGGGAGTGCATCGGCGCCCGGAATCTTAAACTGGGCTACACCATGATTCATTGCGTTATCAATAGTGGCCGTGTCATTAGCAATGTTAAAGTGCGCTGGTACATCGACATTGAGCTTCGGAATGATAAGTTTTGGCTCGGCGGTCGGGGCGGCTGTGATGGTCGGATCAATGGCGGTGATTTCGGTATCATTAGAATTTCCGGGAGCGATATAGGCCATAATCGGAGCGAAGATTAGACGGTTATATTGCAAGAACAGGATGAAGAGTACGGTAAAAACTCCGGCGAAAATCGGGATGAATTTACGGTGTTTTTTAGAGAGCTGGAAGCTACTACTGGCTTTTTTCTGGATGCGTTCTTTTAAAGTAGCTTCGATAGTTTTAACGTGAATTGATTCGAGAGACGGTGGGGTGTCGGTAGATTTGGTTTCGGAAGTTTCCGAATTTTGCTCTGTGGTCTCGAGATTTTTAGGCTTTGGATTTTTGAGATTTTCGAGCAGTCTTTTTTGACTATCGAGAGCTAGTTGACCAATTTGATTACGTTTTTCGTACTGATTATTTAATTCAGTTTTTTCGGTTTCCACATAGGATTTGGCGGCTTTGGCATAATATTCGCTGTAATATTTTTGATAATAATTTTGCCAGGCACTGTGGTAGTTTTGCCAATCCATTTTTTGGTTCATATTGATTGGGGCTTGTTTGAGTGAGCCAATTTCACCGCCAGTAGGTTGAGTTTGGTAATTATATTGTGAATTATTTTGGGTGTTTGGCTGGGTGGCGTAGGACTGATTTATGGTGTAATTCCCTGCGATGTTATTTGAACTTGCGGGAGTTTGGCCATTGAAAGTCTGATTAACTGAGCTTTGATTTTGATATGGATTATAACGGTTGATGCCGGTTTGGATTTGATAAGTGCGGCGGAATGGATTGCCCGTGGTAGCGGTTTTTTGTGTGGCAAAATTTTGATAAACTGGGCGATCGGTGAGGGACGGCTGATTGGTAGTCGCGTTAGTGGAGGTTTGGAGCTTTGAAACTTCAGTAGATGGATGTTTGAAAGAATTTTTGGCGTAAGTTTCAGTAGTTTGAGTGAGATCTTTTAGTTTTTTCTGTGCCTTGGATATTAAATTAAATAAAGAGTTTTTCGATGGTTTAGTGGTAGCTGAGTTGGCAGAAGTGGTTGGTGGAGTGCTTGCGAGGTTTTGATTATATTCGGTAGAAGAAATCACGCGCGTAGGTGTGACGTTGGCCAGATTTTGGTTGGCAACAGAATTTTCACCTTGATGAAAGGCTTCCATGACTTTTTTTCGAGCGAGATCGGCAACGGTTTGACGCTGCTTATCCTCTGTAGATTGCCCACCAGTTACAGAATTCATAAAAATATTATAACAGAGTTATTGGAAATACTCTATAAATATGATAAAATTTCTCTATGGGCGAATGGCGGAATTGGTAGACGCGCCAGACTCAAAATCTAGTTCCAGCAATGGAGTGTGGGTTCGATTCCCACTTCGCCCACCAAAACAAAACAGAAAGAATTTTAAATGAATAAACAAATAAAAAATATCATTTCGATGGTAATCCTGATGGCTGGCTGTTTGGGCCTTTTTTTATTTAGCAAACAGATTAAAATTGATAACGAAAATAATCCTGTGCGAAATTATGTGGGGCAGTCGAAAGAAATTATCCAGAGCCAGCTGAATGAAAAAACGGAAGCGGTGAAAAAACTAAAATCGGAGTTCGAACAAAATCCAGTGCGTGAGACGGAAGAAAAAATTCATGCACTAGAAGCCGAGATTCTGGATCTGGAAGAAGAAAAATATAAAGTTGAAAGTAATTTTTATAAGAATCTTCGAAGTGGAACGGACGCAAGAATTAATTTGGTGCTCAAGGGTATTTGTTTAGTGCTTATGTTGATAGTGGCGATTTGGTTAAAAACCAAGCAGAAAAATAGACACGAAAAAATTGAGGTAAAAATACCGAAAACACCAAAATTAAAAATGGAAATTCCGGAAAGAAAAGATAAAAGTGATAAAAAATAAGCAGAGTTTAGGTGGGATTCAAGGGCTTAGCCAGGAAGAAGTAAATGAGCGTGTTAAAAAATGCCAGGTAAATACGGCGGTTCAGGCGCCGACGAAAACGTTTGGTGAAATTGTACGCAGTAATTCCCTAACTTACTTTAATTTTGTCTTTTTGTTTTTAGCGACGCTGCTATTTTTAGTGCGTGCGTATAAAGATATGAGTTTTTTGCCGCTGATTTTTATCAACTCCTTGATCGGTATTTTGCAGGAATTAAGAGCGAAGCAAATTTTGGATAAACTGAGTGTCCTGAATACGCCAAAAATCAAGGTAGTACGCGAGGCTAAGGAGCAAGAGATTTGGACGCATAAATTAGTTTTAGATGACATTATTATTTTGGAGGCGGGGGCGCAAATTCCCGCAGACGCGGTGGTGGTATCGGGTGAGATTTTGGTAAATGAGGCATTACTTACGGGGGAGTCGGATGAGATTAAAAAGACTACTGGGGACGAATTGATGTCGGGTAGTTTTGTGGTTTCAGGTAAATGTTATGCAAAATTAACTCGCGTGGGTGTAGAATCGTATATTTCACAACTAACCCTAAAAGCGAAGGCTATTAAAACCACTGAACAGTCGGAAATTTTGAAATCACTAAATAATTTCGTGAGACTAGCGGGAATTTTGATTATTCCAATCGGATTATTGATGTTTGGCCAACAATATCTTATTCATGCGACGCCGATTAAAATGAGCATTCAGGCGATGATTGCGGCGGTGGTTGGTATGATTCCTGAGGGATTATTCTTGCTTTCTTCTGTGACATTAGTTTTGTCTGCGGTGCGTTTAGCACAGAAAAAAGTTTTAGTGCACGACATGCACTGTATCGAAACTTTGGCGCGTGTGGATGTTTTATGCGTGGATAAAACCGGCACTATTACGAACGACAAAATGAGCGTGAGCGGCGTCTATGATATGACCGGATTCGAAGTGAAAGATAATCTGGATTCAGATTTTTGGCGAACAATGATGGCGGAGGAAGCTGATAATGACACGATGAAGGCGCTGAAAAAGTTTACCGAAGAGCGAGCCGCGAAAGGATTGAAATTCGATAATGATTCCGTGCGACAAATTATTGGTTTTTCTTCGAAGCATAAATATAGTGGCGTGCAATTTAAGGATAAAACTTTTTTGATTGGCGCGCCGGAATTTGTCTTAAAAGAAGATTTGAGGAAATACGAAAAGACTATCCAAAAATTTACCAAGCAAGGGTACCGTGTTTTGATTTTTGGTGAAGTAACGAAGCAGGAAGATATTGAATTACTAGCTTCAGGAGAGCGAGAGATTTCGTCGATTAAACCGATTAATATTGTGCTTTTGATGAATGAAATTCGTGAGTCAGCGAAGCGTACGTTTAAATATTTTGCCGAACAGGGCGTGGAAGTGAAAGTGATTTCGGGAGACAATGCTGAGACGGTTTCGATTGTGGCAGAAAAAGCAGGAATTAAAAATGCGAAGAAATTTATTGATCTTTCGAGCTTGCCGGAGGGGTGTGATTTTGAGAAGATTGTCTTAGAAAATACAGTTTTTGGACGCGTAAAACCAGAAGAAAAACGTAAGATGGTGAAAATTTTACAGAAGGCGGGACATACCGTAGCGATGACCGGAGATGGGGTGAACGATATTTTGGCTTTGAAGGATGCAGACTGTTCGGTGGCGATGGCCTCAGGTTCGCAGGCGGCCTCGCAGGTGGCGCAACTAGTACTGCTGGATTCGGATTTTTCACGCATGCCACAGATTGTAGATGAGGGGCGTCGAGTGGTAAATAATTTGGAACGTTCAGGTTCGTTGTTTTTAGTGAAGAATGTCTTTTCGTTTATTGTGGCATTACTCTCGATCGGCTTCGGTTTTATGTATCCGCTTTTACCGACTCAGGTCTCATTGGTCACGATGTTTACGATTGGTGTACCAAGTTTCTTTTTGGCGCAAATTCCGAATAAAGATTTGATTCGGGGAAATTTCATGATTAATATTTTGAAAAAGGCGATTCCGGCAGCGCTAACTAATGTGATAATTGTACTTGCACTGATTAATTTAAGGTTATGGCTGGGGCTCACGCGTGAACAATTGGGTATGCTTTGTGTCTTAGGTTGGGAAGTGGTAGGAATCACTTATCTCGCGCGAATTTGTATGCCATATGATAATATCTGGAAGAAATTAATCGTGGGTGGATGTACCTTTGGCATGTTATTTTGTATGATTTTCTTACAAAGTTTATTTAGCGTGCATATTAATTTATCGATGATTGAGTGGGTAATCTTCGGTGCGATTTTAATTATTACAGTGCCACTGATGATGACAATTGAAAATATGTCACGATGGCTCTATCGTAATGTGATGATTAAAATTCTAAAGAATAAAATTATTGATAAGTTACCAGAAATCGAATAGATAAAAATATCAGCTATGAAGCTGATATTTTTTAATTGAAGCTTTGGGGCTTTAGTTTTTACCAGCCGCCACCGCCACCGCCGCCGCCACCGCCGCCGGAGAAGCCACCGCCACTGGAGTGGCCAGAACCGCCACTACTACTACTAGTGTAATAGGTTGAGGATGAGCTGGAAATACTAGAGGTAAAGCTACCAAAATCGGCATATGATAGAGCATACCAGGTTGGAATGGTGTAATCGGTGCCGAGTTCTTCGTAATATTTGTCGAGATTCTTAATCCAGGTTTTTTCAAGCCCAAAGAGTGCAGCATAAGGTAGAAGTTCTTCATAAAGGTGAACAATTCCCTCCGGTGAAGTATAGACATCTTTGACGTTTTGAAGGAACTTAATGCGTTCGCTTTCGGCAAGATTAATGTAGTCTTTGAGGCCTTGCATATAGACTACAATATCGAGTCCGGC
>CAUUCV010000058.1:0-5131 GCA_963543745.1 uncultured Candidatus Saccharibacteria bacterium
CAATTTGTTCTCTGGTCGGGAGATATTTGGCTAACATGGTGGCCAAAGCAAAGCCGAGAATACCACCGAGGGTATTAGTGGTTAGGTCGTCGACATCAAAGAGACGATAGTTGCCGGAATAGATAAAATAGAGTCCGCTAAGTTGAGTTAGCTCAAAGAAAAGTGAGAGAAAGAAGGATTTAATAGCGACCTGCTTGAAGTTATTCTTAAAGTAGTATTTGAGATAAAAGCCAAAGGGCAGAGTCATGAAAATATTGAAAATCGTGGAGAAGAAGGCGGGATTATTGATGATGGTAAGGTAGGATTTTGGATTTACTAGCTGCAACTTGGCGTGTTTCAAAATATCGAAGATAAAGTTAAATGGCAGAAGTTGCATTTGATGATTATGCAAGGTAGCGGCTTTTTCGGGAGAAGGAAGCGGTAGAATCACTAAACAATAGGTGCAAAGCATATACAAGATAAAGGAATAGACAATCCAAATACGCATGCTCCAGATAGAACCATACTTTTTATAATTATAAATTAGATATGGAATAGTAAAAGCTAGGGCCAGAGGCGGAAAGATGTAGGCGGCCTGCTGGATGGAATCGACGTATGTTTGCATAAGTTTATTATATAATGTAAATCATGAAAGTATTACCGATTGTTGTTGCTGGTGCAAAGTTTTTGCAAGATTATACAAAATCTCGAGCACTTGACTATGGTGCCGGGACTGGACGAAATTCGATTTATTTAGCAAATTTAGGGATTAATGTGCTGGCGGCGGATCAAAATATTGAAGAACTCGAAAAATTAGCCATTAATAGCAAAATGGTTCATCCGGTTAAGGCCGATCTTAGAGATTGGGAGATTCAGGGGAAGTTTGATTTGGTGGTAGCGACGAATGTTTTGCAATTTTTTGATAACGATACAGCAACTCAGTGTCTCAAGGATATGACTAATTGTCTAAATAGTAACGGCGTTCTCTGTTTAACTTATATTCTAGATAAAAAGATTTCCCTACCCATTGGTTTTGAAGCGATTCTTACTTCGAAATTCGAGGTGATCAACTCTGGGACTAAAATAATACAAGACCCCGGGCACCCAGACTTTCCTGAACCACATCAACACAAAATTTTTTACTTCTTAGGATTAAAAAAGTAGAAGATTGCATTATAGAGTGTCGATATTTAAGTTAAAAATAATTCGTTAATAAAAAATATACCCCAGATGCGGGGTATATTTTATTTCCTACTCTTATTCGAGAGTGATTTCTGTTTCAGCTTCAGTAGATTCTTCGGCTTCAGCGGTTTCCTCTTCGTTTTTGCGGGCGACTACACCAGTACCTACTGGAATCTTGCGACCGATAATCACGTTTTCCTTCAGACCATTGAGGTGGTCAACACGACCAGAGATGGCAGCATTGATAAGCACACGAGTGGTATCTTGGAAGGATGCAGCAGAGAGGAAGGAGTCTGACCAGATAGCGACCTTGGTAATACCAAGCAACATACGAGTGTAAGATGCTGGCATGCGACCCTTGGCTTCGAGTTTTTGGTTTTCGTCTTCGACGGCAGAGAGGGAGACGATATCGCCAGTCACAAAGTCAGTATCACCTGGTTCGTCAATCACGACGCGACTAAACATCTGACGAACAATTACCTCAAGGTGTTTGGCGGAAACTTCGTCACCGTTAGCAGCATAAACGGACATAATTTCGTTCATGATGTAACGAGCGGTTGCTTCGGCGCCCTTGAACTTCAATTGATCTTGGAGGTTCAAAGAACCGGTAGTGAGACGGTCACCAGCTTCGACAGTGTCGGTTGGTTTGACCAACATTTCGGCATCATTAGGGATTTCGACACGAACTGGAGCACTACCACCTTCAGTAAGAATAATGGCGCCATCGACGATTTGAGCATTTCCATCAAATGGAGCGATGATTGGTTCGAGACCCTTAGCTTTAGCAGCGAGGACATCACCAGTTTTAATATTGGCACCGTCTTTAATCTTAATCTTGCGACCCTCAGAGATTTCAATCTTCTCGGAGCGGCCAGCAGTTGGGGTGATTTGAGCCACAAAGTGATTGCCATCTTCCCAAACATCGACTAGACCAGAAACTGGAGCAATCCAAGCTTGACCCTTTGGTGAACGGGCTTCGAGAAGCTCTTCCACACGAGGGAGACCACGAGCGATAGCACCAGAACCTGCGACACCGGAGCTGTGCTTGGTATCGAGGGTAAGCTGAGTACCAAGTTCACCGAGAGATTGAGCAGCAATCACACCGATTGGTTGGTTTGGCTCGATAAGTTTACGGGTAGCGAGGTCGACACCGTAAGCCTTACGAGGGACACCATTGATGCTCTTGGTGGTGAGAACAGATTGAATTTTGATTGATTCGATATTTTCATCTTCAGCGATTTGCTCTGCAATTTCGCGAGTAATGAGTTCATCAGCTTCGAGATAACCTGGGACGGTTTCAGCAGTGAAGCGGCCAGCAATACGTTGAGCAAATTCAATACCGGTGTGTTCAGTTTCAGATTTGAAGATTTCGAAACCTGGATCATCGTTTGGTTTATCAACGGTGAAGACATCCTGAGCCACATCGACAAGACGACGAGTAAGATAACCAGAGTCAGCAGTACGGAGAGCGGTCGAGACCATACCTTGACGAGCACCACGGGTGGCGATGAAGGATTCAAGAGTGTTAAGACCCTTCTTATAGCTAGACTTGACTGGAAGCTCAATTTCACGATTGAAGATATCCACCATGATACCGATTTCGGCGGAAGCAATCTTAATACCAGAGACAGAGCCACGGGCACCAGAGTTGGTCATCACAGCAATGTCGGTATCCATGGTTGCAAGCTTAGCCTTAAGGAAGTTAGAAATTTCGGTATCGATTTCACGCCAGTTAGCTACGGTCAAAGAGTAGCGTTCTTCGTCGGTGAGGAGGCCTTGATTGTACTGATCTTGAATAAGAGCAGTCTTAGCGTCACCCTTGGCGATGAAATCTTGGATTTCTGGGTAGGTTGGGTAGTCATCCTTACAGGTCGAGATGGAAGCGATAGTTTCGTACTCGAAGGAGAGAGCCTTGAGTTCGTCAGCAATACGGACAGTTTCATTAGCACCGTAAAGGTTGAAGATGTCAGCCATCACTTTCTTCAAATGCTTGGAAGTCTGAATGCCATTATCAAATGGGTAATCTTCTGGCAAGATTTCGTTGAAGAAAACGCGACCGAGAGTGGTATTTCGAATAGCTTTCTTAGCGAAGACACGAATCGGAGTCTGAAGAGCGATATCACCAGCTTCGTAAGCCATTTCAGCTTCGTAAACTGAGCTATATGCGCGTGGGGTTTCTGATTCGGTGCCTGGCTTATCGTAAGTAAGGTAGTAAGCACCGAGTACGATATCCTGATAAATTGAAAGCACTGGAGAACCATCGGCTGGCTTCAAGAGGTTGCTGGCAGCCGACATCAAAGTTTTAGCTTCCTGCTGAGCTTCATCAGAGAGAGGAAGGTGGACGGCCATTTGGTCACCATCGTAGTCAGCGTTAAAGCCGGAAGCTACGAGTGGGTGAAGCTTGAGAGCCATACCGTCAACGAGCTTTGGTTGGAAAGCCTGAATAGATAGACGGTGAAGAGACGGAGCACGGTTCAAGAGAACATAGCGACCTTGAATAACTTCGTCGAGGGCATCCCAAACTACGGATTCCTTAGCATCAATCATACGAGATGCAGCACGAGAGTTGGCAGCATATTCGTGAGCAAGCAACCAAGAAACCACGAAAGGTTTGAAGAGCTCGAGAGCCATGAGTTTTGGTAAACCACACTCATTAAGCTTGAGTTCAGGACCAATGACGATTACAGAACGACCAGAGTAGTCGACACGCTTACCAAGAAGGTTTTGACGGAAGCGACCTTGCTTACCTTTGAGAAGGTCAGAAAGGGATTTAAGCTTGCGGCGACCATTTTGGGAGCTAGCTTGACGGCCATGATTAGCATTGTTGTCAATCAAAGCATCGACAGCTTCTTGGAGCATGCGCATTTCATTGTGAATAATCACTTCTGGCGCATTGAGGTCGAGCAATTTTTTCAAACGGTTGTTACGGTTGATAACGCGGCGGTAAAGATCGTTAAGATCGGAAGTCGCGAAACGACCACCAGGAAGTGAAATCATTGGACGGAGATCTGGTGGGATGACTGGAATTACCGTCAAAACGAGATCCACTGGTTTAATGTTGGAATTCTTCATACCTTCAAGCAATTTAATACGCTTGATAAGTTTGCGTTCCTTTTGACCTTTAGCTTCTTCAGCTTGCGCAGAAAGATCTTCGATCATGGCATCAAGATCAATTTCTTCGAGCAATTCACGGATAGCTTGAGCACCCATCTTAACGGTGACAAGTTCTTCGTATTCTTCTGGAAGGTTGCGGTAATCAATTTCGGAAATGACGGCACCTTTTTTCAAACCTTCAAGAATATTTTTGCGGGAATAGAAATTAGCATCCAAGGCTTCAAGCTCTTTGGCTTCTTCATTGGCCAAGGTTTCAGCGTTAGCGCCTTCCGCTTTAGCGGCTTCAGAGTAACGAATCTTGATAGCTTGAATTGCAGCATCATGCTGAGCGATCAAGTCGCTTTTAACTTGCTCAATCTTCGCGTCATCAGCATTAATGATGAGGTAAGAAGCAAAGTAAACGACTTTTTCGATTGACTTGACGGTGAGGTCAAGCAAAAGACTCAAAGCAGATGGGGTGCCACGCATAAACCAGATGTGAGCAACTGGCGCAGCGAGTTTGATGTGGCCCATACGTTCACGACGAGCGATAGATTTGGTAACTAAGTTACCTTCCTTATCGACGGCAGCTTCACGAGAGCGGACACCTTTAAGTTTACTATCATGTGGGTTAATATCTTTGACTGGACCAAAGATACGCTCACAGAATAAGCCATCACGCTCAGGTTTCTGAGTACGATAATTGATGGTTTCTGGCTTCAATACTTCACCATAACTCCAGCTCAAGATGTCTTCGGCGCTTGCTACGCAAAGACGAATTGAATCGAAGTCACTGGCTGAGATATAATTATCCATCCAAGCCATATTTTAGAGCTCCTCTCCGAGATCGACATTGTCGTCGTCTCCTTCTGTTATT
>CAUUCV010000059.1:0-5127 GCA_963543745.1 uncultured Candidatus Saccharibacteria bacterium
AGCGACGAGATTATCTAGATGTTTAAAAACTCCGGCCGCAGTAGGTCCACCGTTATGACCAACGAAGAGTGCGGTTTTACCGGTAAGTGGTGGGAGGGTGCCGGTGTACCATCCTACATCAAAAATACTATTTGGCGTACTGATGGCGCCTTTGCCGGTGAGTCCGACCGGTAATATACGAGCGTTTTTTACGCCTAATTTCTCGATACTCATGAAGCGTGGTTTATCGTAAGCGACGGAATAGGAATTGGTTTTATCTTCAGAGATTGGAGTTTCATCTACGGAAGCTTGATCGGTTTCGAGATCAAGATTAGACTTCGGTAGCATCCTTTCACTACCTTCTTTGGATTTGTAATAATGATTTTCCCAAAAATATAGACGTGCGGTGACGATGGCAAAAATCAGAGCCAAGATGATGAATGGTAGATTGATGAGGATTTTGGATTTTGATTTAACTTCGAGAGACATCCCACCCAGCTTTCTTATTTATAATCGTCGTAAGTTACCATAAGAGCGCGTGAATCGAGTTGACGGAGATTCTCGAGGGCTACGGTCACCACGATGAGAAGTCCGGTGCCAGATAGGGAGAGTCCCATCGGAGCGTCGCTAAGCATGATGGCGACATAGTCAGTAATGAATGGAATCATGGCAATAAAGCCAAGTGCAAGAGCACCGAATAAATTGAGACGGGTCATGACTTTTTCTAGGTAATTAGCGGTGGTCATACCAGGGCGAACACCCTCGATGAAGCCACCTTGTTTCTGCAGGTTATCAGCAATTTCTTTGGTATTGAAGATGATAGAGGTATAGAAGTAGGTAAAGAGTACTACGAGTAGGAAGTAGAGAGCTGGATAGATGAACCAACGTGCATTAATGCCGTTTGGATAGAGGGTTTTGAAATTGGAAGCGTTTGGCATGGTGAAAATTTCACTGATGGTTTTCGCTACGGTATTTCCCTTATCTATACTGGAGATGAGTTGTCCGACGAGAGCTGGGAGCGAAAGGAAGGCGGTGGCGAAAATGACTGGCACAACGCCGGCTGAGATAAGCTTCAAAGGTAGAATAGATTTGATGCCACCATAGGCACTGTTGCCGTGGATACGCTTAGCGTAATTAATAGTGATGATACGCTGAGCCTCATTGAGCTTCACGAGCCAATAAAGAATTAGGATTACGACGACGAGTAGAGCGAGAGCAACCCAGAATAAGACCGGATTGACGGGTAGGTTTAACCAACCGAAAAGATTAAGTGAACCATTTTTGGTGTCAAAAAGTTGTTGGCCGAGTGAACCAAGAGTGCTTGGGAATTGAGAAATGATACTGGCAAAAATAATCATGGAAATACCATTACCGATACCCTGTTCGGTAATAAGTTCGCCGAGCCACATCAAGATAATGGATCCAGCAGTCATAGTGATGACAGAGACGACCCAGTCACGTGGAGTTGGCGTGAAGCTGAGGGTATTCGAGGAGACCACAGATTGGTAAAGAATGTAAATATAGGCAATAGATTGCACGACGGCGAGAGGCACGGCGAGCATACGAGTCCACTGATTGATTTTACGACGACCAGTTTCACCATCCTCGGAAAGCTCTTCGAGGCTTGGAATAGCTTTACTGAGAAGTTGGAAGACGATAGAAGAGGTGATGTATGGAGAAAGCCCAACCAAGATAATGGAAAAGGAGGCAAGGCCACCACCTGAAATTAAGTTAATAAAACCGGTGAAATCTGACTTGGAGATCAAGCTGGAAACGGCATCCTTAAAGGTCTTAGCGTCGCCCATTGGTACTGGGATATGTGCAAGTAAACGGTAAGCTACCAAAATACCTAACACGATAAAAATGCGTTTTAGCATGTCTTTGTTTTTTAGAGATTTCAAAATCGTCTTGAAATGCATGGAATCCTCTCTATTTATTAATCTATCTTACCATGTTTACTTAAGTTTTTAAAGATAAAAAATAACCCCTGCGGTTTTGCGGGGGTTATTTTAGGCTAATTAGTCATTTTGCTTTTTCAAGCGCTTTGGCACTGGGTTCTTGGTGAATGAACCACCAGCTTTTTTGAGCATTTCGAGACCGGATTTTGAGATAAATTGGGTTTCGAGATCAATCTTGCTGTTGAGTTCACCACGGGTGATAATCTTAACCTTGACGAATGGGCTAGTAATGAAACCAGCTTCGAAAAGGGTGAAGTTATCGACTTTACCAGAGAGGGCGTTAAGAACGTCAGTGTAGACGACTTCAGCCTTAGCGTGGATAGACTTGAAACCTTTGAGCTTAGGTACAGCTTGCATCATAGCGCGCTGACCACCCATGAAGGTAGCAGGCATCTTGCGGTGACCAGTACGGGCTTTTTGACCTTTAGTACCACGACCAGCAGTCTTACCACGACCAGCGGCAATACCACGACCAGCACGAGTTGGGCGGGTATTAGCTTCAACGATTAGATCATTGTATTTCATTACTTGCACTCCTTTTCTTTGGTAGCAGTAGTATTCCACTTAGAGCGTGGAACCTGAGCTTTAAGACCATCGATAACGGCGTAAGCGATGTTAACCTTGTTGGTAGAACCGAGAGACTTGGAAATCAAGTTCTTGATACCAGTCAAACCAATCACGGAACGAACGATGCTACCGGCGATAATACCAGTACCAGGGGCAGCTGGTTTCATCAAAACGTGAGCACCGGTAACTTTGGTTTCCACTTCGTGGCAGATAGTTTCGCCAGACATGTGGAAGGTTACCATGTTTTTCTTGGCTACACGAGTAGCTTTTTGAACAGCGGAGGTAACATCGGCGCCCTTAGCGACACCTACGCCAACTTTGTTTTTCTTATTTCCAATAGCAACAAGAGCTTTGAAGCGCATACGGCGACCACCTTTGACGGTGCGAGAAACACGATCGATATTGATAGTGATTTCTTCAAATTCCTTTGGTGCAGCTTCACCACGGACGCGATCACGGCGATTGTTGCGGCGCATTGGGCGACCAGCCATATCGCGAGTTTGCTTGGTGACAGCGACATCGTCAGACATTTTGAGGGTGCCAGCTTTGTTCACTACTTTTGGTTGCTTAGGAGCGGTAGAATTTGCTTCGGCCATATTAGAACTCCAATCCTTCCTTACGAGCTGCATCGGCTAGAGCTGACATGCGGCCAGCGTAGGCGAAAGCACCACGATCGAATACAACTTTTGTGATATTTGCTTTTTTAGCTTTTTTGGCAATTTCTTCACCAATCTTAGCGGCTTTTTCAGTCTTAGAACCGGTTAGCTTGGTGCCAACAGTGGTAGCGGAGACTAAAGTAGTCATGGTGTCGTCATTGATAATTTGAGCAGAAACGTGAAGATTACTGATGTTAACGCTCAAGCGTGGGCGAATTTCGGTACCATGAATTTTTGCACGGGTACGTTTTTGGCGATACAACTTATTCATTATTTCTTCCCTGCCTTTCCAGCCTTGCGAAGGATTACTTCGTCAGCATATTTAATACCTTTACCCTTGTATGGTTCAGGTTTCTTGAAGGCGCGAATTTCAGCGGCAACTTGACCAACTTTTTGTTTGTCAATGCCGGAAACAATGATTTCCATCTTGTTAGTTTTTAATTCGATACCTTCTGGGGCTACGTATTTCACTGGGTGGGAGAAACCAAGAGACATCTCAATTTCTTTAGGGCCACCGGAAAGACGATAACCTACACCATTGATTTCAAGTTTTTTCTCGAAACCTTTGGAAACACCAGTAACGGCGTTGTTTAGAAGTGCGCGTTGTAGACCATGCCAGGCACGAGCTTCAGCTTCGTCGTTCTCACGAGTAACGATAATCTGACCGTCTTCGACCTTAGTCACAACGAATTTTTGCACAGGAACCTCGAGTGAACCTTTTGGTCCAGCAACAGTAATGAACTGTTCGCCGACCGTGATTGTCACTCCTGCAGGAATCTGTACAGGTTGTTTTCCGATACGACTCATATCTTCCTTTCAATTAATATTCGGTTAATTTTAACATAATTTAGGTCTTAATTCAAGATAAAAAATAAAAACTGGATTGCCTGGTATATAATAAAGATATGAGTAAAATAAATGTCTTATTGGCCAATGCAAATGATAGTTTAGATGAGAATAAGGAAACTATTTTGGCGGCAGTAAAAGAAGTTGAGTCTTATGTTTTTTCAAAATTGAAAATTGATTGGGATATTGATGTGGTGGTAGCTGGGAGTGCTTATTCATTAATCATTCCAGAAGATGGCGTGGGTGGATATACTTATGCAAGTGATTTTATTGTTTTAGCTTTAGATTTGAAGAATATGTCGATCCCGCGTTTTAAAGAGATGTTGGTTCATGAGCTTTGTCATGCTGCGCGTTGGGGAAAGAATGACGAATGGATGAATACATTGTTTGATGGGATGATTTCGGAAGGGGTCGCGACGTATTTTGGTACAGAATTTTCAAAAAATAATAGTGAGAAGCAGTTCTTCACTAAAACTATACTAGAACGCAGTGACGAAGAAAATGAACGCATTCTAAATGAGCTTCGCGGGAATCTTGATGATAAAAATTATGACTACCAAACGATTTTCTTCACTGGTAACGATAAATTGCCACGCTGGTCTGGCTATTCATTGGGATATTATTTGGTGAAGAAATATTTGAAGAAAACACACAAGACAATCGAAGAAGCATTTGCTGATAAATATGAAGATTTTAGAATTGTGCTTTAGATTTTTATAAAAAATACCCCCACCTTTCGGTGAGGGCCAGTGAAGCTTAAGTTCAAGGATTTAACGGCGATAATACGGGCGATCGGACTTCATCATCCTATGCGCAAGCTGCATAATCTCCCATTTGTCATTAATCTTAATTTTATGACAGTAGTAGTTCTTGCCGGTAATTTTCATTTCATGATCATTAATTATTTGAACTCGATATTCGTCACGTTTTTCTTGATTTTTTCTGTTAATAGCCATCTTCCCCTCCTCGATAAATACAGAAGTAAACTTCATTACAAAATAAGTTGCATTAAACTGATTGTTTAACTGAATATTATTATACAACTTTAAATTTTTGTGTCAAAAAATTCGTATTAACTCAGAACCTTTGCAACATAGAATGGTAAATCCATTGCCATCAAA
>CAUUCV010000060.1:0-5095 GCA_963543745.1 uncultured Candidatus Saccharibacteria bacterium
AATCGAAAGAGAAAGTCAAATCTGCGAATGAATCGATCGCCAAGTACGAAGAAGCTACACAAACCAAAATCACTGACGTAAAGCAGGATAATGTGACAGTGAAAGAGATTGTGAAGCCGATGCCAATGTTTGCAGAGCTTGAATTACTAAGACAAACCGTCAAATCTGATAATGGTGGAGAACATCCAGTAAATCCTAATGATGAGTTTCTAAAAAAATATAAAACTGTCTGGACTACCGCACGCGTCGGTGAGGTTTTTACCACTAAAGATGTTAAATATATGATCGCAGTAGGATCTAAATATAGTGAAGGTTCATACTATGATCAAAATAACCATTATGAGGTAACCGAAGCAATCCCATATTCTGGTGGCCCAGCGGTATTCTATCGTGCATTTCCACTTGGAGCGTGGAGTGTTCTCTATGAAGGAAATGGCGTGCTTCAATGTGATGACCTCGACGATTGGAAGCGCGAGGCGATTCGTGGAATTACAGATTATGCAAAAAGCCAAATCGAATTCCAAACCAAGTGTATCGATAAAAATGGCAACTCGCACGACGTTTAATTGTAAATAGCGCTTTAAAAAATAGCCCCTTACTGGGGTTATTTTTTTAATGACGGTTTCTTGATTGATTAAATTCCACGCTATAAAATTAAATTTTGTCCTACAATAAAAATAGTGCGGGCGATCCGCACTATTTTTATCTATCTGCTTTATTGTTCGACACGCTTCATCGAGAGGGAGAGACGACCCTTGTCGTCGATAGCTTCGAGGCGAACTTTTACCTCGTCACCCAACTTCAAGACATCTTCGACTTTTTCGACACGCTTGTCGGAAATTTGTGAAATGTGAAGCATTCCATCGATGCCTGGCATAATATTGACGAAGGCACCAAAATCTTTGATATTGACGACCTTACCAGTGTAGATTTTGCCAACTTCTGGCTCTTCGACGAGAGATTTGATCCATTCGACGGCACGTTCGATTTTAGCAGCATCAGTACCGGAAACCGTAATCAAACCAGAATCATCGATATCGACTTGAGCACCAGTTTCGGAGGTAATTTTGTTAATCATTTCCCCGCCCTTACCGATAACAGCACCGATCTTATCCTGCTTGACCATTAATTTTTCGATACGTGGTGCGTATTCAGAGAGCTTGGCGCGTGGAGCCGGAAGAATAGATTTCAAATGTTCCAGGATAAACATACGGCCAGTGTGAGATTGTTTAATTGCCTGTTCGAGAATCGAAACTGGCAAGCCATGAACTTTCATATCCATTTGGAGAGCGGTAATACCATTCTCTGTACCAGTGACCTTAAAATCCATGTCACCAGCAAAATCTTCGGCATCCATAAGGTCAGTGAGGACGTGTGGAGTTTCACCATCGAGCATCAGACCCATGGCCACGCCAGAGACCGGGCGCTTGATTGGCACGCCGGCATCCATAAGCGCGAGACAGGAAGAACAAGTGGCCGCCATAGAGGTAGAACCGTTTTGAGACATAATTTCGGTAACTGAACGAATGGCGTATGGGAATTCTTCCTTATTTGGAAGCACTGGAAGAAGTGCACGTTCGGCAAGGTAACCGTGGCCAATTTCACGACGACCTGGAGCACCGATACGACCAGTTTCACCAACGGTGTAGCTTGGCGCATTATAGTGATGCATGTAACGACGAGTACCATCGGTGACCTCCATAGTATCGACCAGCTGAGCGTAAGAAAGTGGAGCGAGAGTAACAATATTCATGGCCTGAGTCAGACCGCGGGTAAAGAGAGAGGAGCCGTGCACGCGTGGCAAAATACCAACCTGCGAGCTGAGTGGACGGACTTCATCCAATTTACGACCGTCTGGGCGAATGGATTCTTCGACAATTGCGCGGCGGACCTCATGATGAATAGCCAGCTCAAAGGCATCATGATAAGCAGATTGCAGATTAGCCTCGTAGTCGGCGATTTTTTCTTCATCAGTTTCACCTTGACCAAGCTCGAGAGCAAATTCGGCATCCATCTCGGCACGGAGTTCATCGGCGACACGCTTGCGTTCAAGCACGTTACCACGAATTTTGGTACCAAGCTTACCATCTGCGCCGACGAAGTGAACCTTAGTCCAAGCATCAACTTTTTCCTGAATGGCTGGATCTGGCAAGGCTAGTTCAAACGGTTTTTCGACGACGTTTAGTTCAGCCTTCAAGGCTTTTTGAAGCTCGAGAGCCGGTTGCACCATCTCAACCGCCCAACGCATCGCATCGATAATTACGGATTCGGAAACCTCATTCGCACCAGCTTCCACCATCATCACCTTATCGTCTTTCACGGCAACTACGAGGTCGAGGTCAGAGGCTTCGCGTTCTTCTGGACTGAGGAAGGCCTTGAATTCACCGTTCACACGACCGATACGTACGCCGGCAATCGGTCCGTCGAAAGGTACGCCGGCATTCAAAAGAGCCGAAGAAGCAGCCACCATGGCGACCATATCAGGACGGAAGCTTGGATCCATCGAGAGAACAGTGGTCACCACCTGAACTTCCTGACGGTAACCTTTCGGGAAAAGTGGGCGGATTGGACGGTCAATTAGACGACCGACCAGAATAGCCTCATCAGCTGGTTTACCTTCACGCTTAATAAACTTCGAACTGGAGATTTTACCTGAGGCGTAGAACTTTTCTTCGTAATCGATCGAGAGCGGGAAGAAATCTTGCACCACCGGTTTTTCACTGACGACCACGGAGCCGAGCACCACAGTATCACCATAGGTAACAAGAACCGAGCTGGTAGTGCGAAAACCGACGCGATTAACTTCAATCGTGAGCTTCTTACCACAAAAATCTCTCGACAAGCTAAAGGTTTGCTTGCCAGTAGGGTTGATAATATCCATATTTTCCTTTCTGGGAAAACACCAGATAAGTGCTTTGAAGGTTTCAGAAAACTTATCCGCCGTCTTCCCGCTTATAACTATTCAATTATAGCACAAATGGCGAGTTTTAGGGTGCTTCAGCGGCCTAATAGAGGTGAAATTTGCATTTTTACGTTGTTTATGTTACAATAGAGTTGTTACTTGTGGCCTGTATGTATTTACAGCGCCAATGAAAGCACCTTGAAAAGGAGTGGTTATATGAATAACAACAATAGCGAAGCACGTGAGATGAATTTTGATGATTCCAGCGAAAGTAGCCGGAATAACCCAGCTAACGAATGGAAATTGGTAGTTTCAAAAAAGAAGCTGCCCAATAATCATGGGAACGCAAAATTCAAAAACAAGCATCAGAGAAAATCCTGGACTAACGTCGATCACAGAGAAGCCTTCATTGAAGAGCAACTCTCGAAGAAGATTGAACCGAACTACGATCCAATCGATGTGGCAAAAATTTCTTGCCCAATCGCCATCATTAAGGGGAAATTACCGGAGGAAAAACGCGTGAGATTCGACAAGAATGGCGTGCCTTGTGGCGAAGTAGAAGTTACACCTTTTGTAGAGGATTTTTGGCTTCCTTACAAGAAGAAAATCAGACTCGACAAGAACGTCGATATTGCAATAATCCCCTACCCCTTCGAATATAAGGGACAGGAATACAGCAAAATTTGTTTTCAGCTGAATAATCTCTACGATGAGCCGGTACTAAATAATGGTTCTGGCTATCTGTATCAGCAGTTAACCAAAAGAAATAAGCAAGTGAATCTCTTCGAGAGTCAAAATGATGCCAGCAAGGTTAAGATGACCTACGTGGCACCATCTGAACTTGATGAGTTCATTAAGGAACTTAGACAGATGTCCCCCAACCACCGAGCTGAACGGCTTGTGCGTAAAACTGTACGCCCGACAACGGAAGAAATTGAGAAGGTGGTATGCGATGCATCGCTACACTGTGCTAGAAAGCTTCTGGCGGAATACATTAAATCCACCGGAAGAAAAGACATTAAATTTGTGACGTACAGCGCTTGCAAATCCAACGAGGATAGGATATTAAAAGAGCTGGAGGAATCTGGTCAGATTAATCTCTAAAATTATCTATGTTTCTAAATAAAATGATATTTCTGAACACATGAGATTTTGTAACTACACACCTTTAATTTTATTCGAGGAGAGCTTTAGAAGTTCTCCTCTTTTTCTTGGCTTGATTTTGATGGATTCTTAGACACAAAAAATACCCCCGAGGGGGGGTATTAATTATTTACGTAGACCGAGTTTGGCAACTGTTGACTTGTAAAGCTCAAAATCAGTTTTCTCGAGGTACTTCAATAGACGTTTGCGGCGACCTACCATTTGCATGAGTCCGCGACGAGCCATAAAGTCGTGCTTATTCACCTTTACGTGCTCAGTCACTTCTTTGATACGCTCAGTCAAGATAGAAACTTGCACCTCTGGAGAACCCACATCTTTTGCATTGCGAGCAGTGGCTTGAATGGCCTTAGCTTTGTTCTCTTTTGTAATCATATTGGTGCTATCTTAACATAAGAGAGCAGGAATTTCAAGAGGTTGGATTTATTTTTCTCAATTTTCTGTCATAAAATTATCTAAGGTGACCGCGTCCTCGATTTTATATGGGCCGACTTGAATACGTCGAAGTGCTGTAAGGTAGGCAGAAGTGCCGAGTGATCTTCCGATATCCTCGCCCAGGGTGCGAATATAAGTACCAGAAGAGACGTGGGTGCGAATTTTAAGTGTAGGATATTGATAATTGAGAATTTCTAGAGCATAGATTTCCACCTGGCGGGAGGGCATTTCAACTTGCTTCCCTTCGCGAGCTAATTGATAGGCGCGCTTACCGTTAATTTTAATGGCGGAAAAGGCAGGGAGAGTCTGAATAATTTGACCAATGAAATTTCGACAGACCGTTTCAACTTCTTCTCTAGTCGGAATTCTCGTCACCTCATAAGTAGTAATCTCACCCTCAGGATCACCCGTAGTGCTGGATTTACCAAGCTCGATAGTGGCCTCATACCATTTATCAAGCTTCAAAAAAGTGTCCGAAAGCTTAGTAGCCTTATGAGTCAAAATAATTAGGAGCCCGGTGGCGAAAGGATCAAGAGTACCAGTGTGACCGACTTTTACCTTCTTCCCCTCCTGCTCACTAAGCTTTCGACGACTCCG
>CAUUCV010000061.1:0-5056 GCA_963543745.1 uncultured Candidatus Saccharibacteria bacterium
CCCGAAAAAGACGTCGACGGCTTGACTGGCAAAAGTCGCTTCGATAGTGCTACGGCTACCGCCATTAACTGGCTTCTCACTGGTTACGGTATCGAACTGAATAATAAATCTATCGCCATTGTCGGTCGTGGCCGCTTGGTGGGTGAACCACTCATCCGCATGTTCACGAATTCCAATCTTCGTGTTTCAGTTTTTCACCGTGGATCAGATTTTTCTGAACTTAGAAATCACGATGTCATTATTACCGCCACCGGGAATCCTCATCTTATCACTTCCGAAATGGTTCGCGAGGGGGCTGTGATTGTCGATGCTGGTACCGCTAGTGAAGGTGGAGTGATTCTTGGTGACATTAACGATGAAATTCGCGCACGTACTGATATTTCCGCTATTACTCCAAAAATCGGTGGCGTAGGTCCACTCACTATTGGCGTCCTATTCGAAAATGTCCTGGCCTCTGCTGCCGAAAATCAAACGCATTAATTAAAAATTAAAAAGGGTGAGTCATGCAAGCAAAATCAAAGAAAAATTATACCGGTCCAGTCGTTCTCGTGGTGATGGATGGGGTGGGCATTCGTCAGGAAATCGAAGGTAACGCCGTGGCGCTAGCTTACACTGAGTTTTTGCATCAATTGGAGCAGAATTATCCGAAATTAGCTCTCCAAGCTTCTGGTGAAGCGGTCGGTATTTTGGCCGGCCAAATGGGGAATTCCGAAGTTGGGCATAATGCGCTCGGTAGCGGTCAGATTATCAAGCAGGGCATCGCTAAAATCAACCAAGCTTTTACCACTGGAGATATCTGGCAATCTCAAGCCTGGCAGGGGATTATCGAAAATCTTAAAACCCACCAGTCCACCCTACATTTTTCCGGGATTTTCTCTGATGGTGGCGTACATAGTGAGTTATCTCATCTATTTGCCATGCTAAGACGCGCCGCCGAATCTGGTATCAAAACCATGCGCGTGCACGCGGTCTTCGATGGTCGCGATGTGGCACCGCAGTCGGCTGAAAAATATCTCGCTATGTTCAATCAAGCGGTCGCAAAAATCAAAGCCGAGTTCGACGTCGATATTCAAATCGCTTCGGGCGGCGGACGTATGGTCTTCATTGCTGACCGTTATCAAACCGATTGGACTATAGTCAAACGTGGTTGGCAGGCCTTAGTCTATGGGCAGGCCGAGCACTATTTTAACTCTGCCGATGCGGCAATTCAGCATTTTCGTGAAACTGACCAGAGTCTGCAGGACCAATACCTTCCCGCTTTTGTCGTGGTGGATGAGGCAAGGCATCCAATTGGTCTAGTCCAGCCGCACGATAGTTTCATTTATTTTGATTTTCGTGCCGACCGCGCCCTTGAAATTGCCGAAGCTTTTTGTCTCGATGATTTTCAAGGCTTCAATCGTGGTACTGAGCAGAATCAGAAACTTCCGATTTACTTTGCAAGTCTCACCGAATATGATGTCGATCGCCATTTTCCGGAGCACACTTTAGTCGAGCCGGTCGAAATCAAACACACCTTACACGAATATCTATCTACCAAAAATCTTACTCAGCTAGCCTGTTCTGAAACCGCTAAGTTTGGCCATATTACCTATTATTTTAACGGCAATAGTTATGAGACGCTCGCTGGTGAAGAATTTCTCGAAATTAAATCCGATACACGTCCCTATGACGAACGTCCTTGGATGAAGTCCGCGGAGATTACTGACGCTGTAATTGAAAAAATGTCTGAATTTGATTTTGTTCGAATTAATTTTGCCGGTGGCGATATGGTGGGGCATTTTGGCGAGCTTGAGCCGACCTTGGTTGCCGTGGAAGCGATAGATTTGCAACTTCAGCGTCTCGCGAAAAAAGTTGATGAGCTAGGTGGCATGATGTTAATTACCGCTGATCACGGTAATGCCGAGGAGCTTTTTGATACTACTACCCATCAAGCTAAAACTTCACATACCACTAATCTTGTCCCTTGTTATTTTTATGATAATACCGAGTTTAGCCAACATTATCAGTTAAAAAACTTACCTGACGCCGGCCTCACCAATATCGCCGCTACTGTCGCTGACCTCTTAATTAGCGAACATTCTGAGCACTGGCGCGATTCTTTGATTGAGCTAAAATAGCCACCAGAGGTTGCCACTGAGTAAAATATGGTATAATGCAGAAAAGGAGAAAAAATGCAGAAAATTACCAAAGCCATTATTCCTGTGGCCGGATGGGGTACCCGTCGTCTACCGATTACTAAAGTTATTGAAAAATCCATGTTGCCAGTTGGCAACCGCCCTCTTGTCGATTATTCCGTGCAAGAGCTCATTGAAGCCGGCGTTACCGATATCTATATGGTAGTTAGTAATACCGAACCTTGCCAAGTCCGCGAATTTTACTCAGATAATATCGTACTGAATGATTATCTAATCTCGCGTGGTAAGGGTGACCGTGTAGCTCTTACTAAGACTCTCCCAGAGCACGTTAAGATTCATTACATTGCTCAAGACGCCAATAGTAAATATGGCACCGCCGTACCTGTCGCTATGGCTGCCGAAGAATATAATCTCAATGAGCCGGTGATTGTCTATATGGGCGATGACTTCATCTGGAATCCAGAGGGCGAACCTGCTGCCACTTCTCTGATTAATTCTCTTCAATCTGAAACTGACTCGGCCATTTTAGGTGTCGAAATTCCTAAAGAAAAAGTTGATAAATATGGGGTACTCGAGGTTCAGGATGGCAAGCTCACCAATGTGGTTGAAAAACCATCCGTCGAAGAAGCTCCGTCTAACCTGATTAATGTCAGTAAATATATTCTTTCTGCGGATTTATTGCAAAAAACACGATTTTGGTCCAATCGATCAGGAATACATGATTACCGACCCAATTTATGATTACATTAAGCAAGGTCAAACCATGCGCGTTGCTTCCACCTCTGGTCAATATCTTGACGGTGGTTCTGTCGAAGGTTGGGTACACGCTAATAACGTCGTTTGTGGCGTTAAAGAAGCCTAAAATCTGAAAAATTCTCCGAATGAGACCTCGCATAGGGGTCTTATTTTATTTTAAAAATATACCATCCATGATATAATATTTATGGTTTATTAGGAAAGGTTCTTATGAAACAAAAAACTTATCAAGAAGAAATCGGCGCCATTATTACCAATCTTCGCCGCGAAAAAGGTATCACTCAAGGTGAACTTGCGAAAAAGATTGGTACCTCACAATCTGCCGTTCATCGTATCGAAAAAGGTGACCAAAATACCTCTCTCGAAATGATTAAGAAAATTTCCTCAGCTCTCGGCCATCAGATTTTGGCGGTTAGTGACTCTTCTTTTCAGTCTTATCGTATCAATGGTGGTAAAACCTTCAGTGGTTCGATTACGGTTAATTCTTCTAAGAATGCCGGGGTGGCTCTACTTTGCGCGTCTTTACTTAACCATGGCCGTACGACACTGAAAAAACTCGCCCGTATCGAAGAGGTTTTTCGTATCATTGAAGTTCTCGAGTCGATCGGCGTGAAGTGTCGTTGGGTCAATCGTCAAAAAGATTTAGAAATCACTCCTCCACGTGAACTTAAGCTTGATGAAATGGATCTCGCTGCTGCCCGCAAAACTCGCTCAGTCCTCATGTTAATGGGGCCACTCCTTCATTTTTATAAGGAATTTGCTTTGCCTTATGCTGGTGGCTGCTCTCTAGGCACGCGCACTGTCGAGCCGCATCTTCGTGCGCTTTCAGTTTTTGGGTTAAATGTCGACGCTACTACCCATACCGGTTTTTACGAGGCCAAGGTTGATCAAAAAATTCTTCGTGATGAATCGGGCAAACGTATCGTGCTTATTGAGCGTGGCGATACAGTGACAGAAAATATTCTCATGGCCGCTGCACTTTATCCTGGTCAAACTACCATCGTCGGTGCTTCGCCGAACTACATGGTGCAAGACGTTTGTTTCTTCCTTCAAGATCTCGGGGTTAAAATTGAGGGAATTGGCACCACGACACTTGTAGTGCGTGGCCAAAAGTGCATTGATAAGGATATGGAATATTATCCTAGCGAAGACCCGATCGAGGCCATGTCTTTTTTGGCAGCTGGTTTGGTCACTAAATCCGAAATTACTATCACCCGTGCTCCGATTGAATTTCTCGAAATTGAGCTCGAGGTTTTGCGTTCCATGCATGCCAAAATTGAGCGTTCTGAGGAGTACTTCTCTTATAATGGTCGCACTCGCCTAGTCGATTTGCATATATTGAAATCTAATCTGGTGGCTCCGGCTGATAAAATTCATCCCATGCCTTTCCCAGGTCTCAATATCGATAATTTACCATTCTTCACCGTGATTGCCGCCATGGCTGAAGGCCGTACTCTGATTCATGACTGGGTTTTTGAGAATCGTGCGATTTATTCCACTTACCTTACGAATCTTAACGCCAAGGTAGAATTACTCGACGCGCACCGCTATTATGTTTCTGGTCCGACTAACTGGCGTGCTGCCGAGCTAGTTTCACCTCCAGCTCTTCGCCCAGCCGTAGTTCTACTTCTCGGTATGTTGGCTGCCCCTGGCGTCTCTATCCTACGCAACGTCTATTCGATTAATCGCGGTTATCAGGATTTTGCTCGTCGCCTCAATCATCTAGGTGCCGATGTTAAACCGTTGGTCGGCATCTAGACTCTGACGTTTAATCTTTGGTTGTCACTAGGCTCTCCTAGTCAGGTGCTTCTTAGTTAAAAAATACCAGGCTCATTGCAGTCTAAAAATATCAGGTTCCGCGTGGCCTGATATTTTTTTGCTATAATAAAGTTAATGCTTAGTAATATTCAGCAAAATTTCAAGCGCTTTAAAATCCGTCATCTTCTGGCGTTGATTTTCTTGTTTGTGGTGGCCCTGCTGGCTGGTTTTATTAGCCAAGCCAACCAGACTTTTATGAATGCCAATTTTGTCAAAAAATATTTTAGTGAAAATCCCACTTACTATGCGATCAAAGTATCTCAAACTAAAACTGCCATCATCGACCGCTTTTATGGCACCAGCACTCAAGAATTTACTAGCACTATGAATTCGGAGATTGTTAATTT
>CAUUCV010000062.1:0-5033 GCA_963543745.1 uncultured Candidatus Saccharibacteria bacterium
CTAGTAGGCGGAAGCCTGTGTGAACTCACAGATTTTCGTTGAGAGATTAAGTAGATCTGCTCTAGATGGCACGTCGTTGGTCGAGTGTTTTGAGCTACGTAGCGCGTAACATTGACATGTAAGTGTCATCCTCAAAATAGAATAACGAAAACCATACAAGTACATACTTTTTTACAATCGAATATGTTACCCGTTCCCATTCCCTGTTTGCTTTACAGCATCCGTATGAGAAGTACGGAGCCGACCGCCCGCTTAGTGGCGGAACGCAATTTCCCTTTGGGTGTAATTACGCCCACCCTCCCGACTAGTTCGGGAGTTTTTTATTGATAAAAACTATGAGATAAAAATATAAATCCGTAGATAATATTTTAGACGAAAGTGCTTGAGGATGTAAAAATAACAGGGGTGTGATAGAATGGGCTTAGATAGTTAACGTTAGTTAAAGTACATTGAAAATTAGTGCTTAGATTCATATTGCAAGGGGGTGAAAATGATGAACAAGAATAATCGCAAGAAGAAGGATAATTTAACGGCGAAGCAGAAGTTTCATGAGGATATGGTGCTGGGGTCGAAATTTATTCAGGATTGGTATCTGTTCCCGACTGTCCCAGCTGATGGTGTGGAATATGTGTATGATGCATTCCTAAGGAGTGTAGCCTTATTTTTAGATAGAAGGATCAATGCGTTAGAAATTCAGGATTTAGGAATTTCTCTATTTGGTGCATCGCGTTACCCCTGCTTTGATAATATCTTAGAGCTCGGGCGGCCGGGCTTCTATGGGGTAATTAATAATGTGGCACGAATTGAGAAACTCACTGTGGAAGAAAATAAAGCTTTTGTGGGTAAAATGCGGAAACAGCATCATATTTACGAAGTAAAAAAGTTGGAATTGATTTATAAAATCGCGGCAGCTAGTGGTGAATTTTATGTAGGTTTGGGCACCGTGAATCCATCATTTGCTGCGCTACTAAATCAGAAAATTGAGCAAAACAAGAAGGTGAATTCGGTCTTAGATAACCCTAACTTAAATCGCATGGTACTAGATCGAGAGATTTTCTCGGCGTTGAATTTCATGGACGATTTTGGTGGCGCGATGGGTGGTTATTTCGAGGTTGATGATGGAGATTCAGACGATGAGTTTGATGATATAGAAGAGGCTGAGGATATGGATGAGACCGACGTTGATCCAAGCAGTGAAGGTGACCTTGATGATGGATTGAATAATTCGGGTCATCCGGTGACTGGCGACGTAGGGCAGATGATACTTGAATTTGATGATGCTAAATCAAAAGAGCCTAAGCCCGCTAACGCTAAATCAAAAGCCGTCAACGCTAAATCTAAGAAATCCAGTCCAAACGACACTCGTAAAAATAATAAGCCGAAAGGTGGGTCTATGGATAATAAGAAACCAAAAAAGAAGCCAAAAAAGAAACCATAATCTAAGCATTAGTGAGAATCCTAGCTTAGGCTAGGATTTTTTGTTAAATGTGGTATAATATAAAGGTTAAGTTTTAAAGTACATTTATTTTTAGTCGATGACACACGACAGAAAGGTGGGGATAGTATGTCGAAAAGACGCGAACGTGAGAAGGCTCAAGAACTTCGTGCTGCAGCAAATTTGCGAATTCGCCGGGATTATTCCCTGGTGAGTCGATGGAGTTTCGAATTTATGGAACCTCATACGGCGATAGATCAGTTTGCCTTGCTTAAGATGTTCAATGCATTTTACTACGGACATCTGCCGAAATTCGATTTTGAGGAAGAAATTCGCTTGCGCGGAATAAAATCCGATGATGTAAGAATTCGCTTGCGTGGAATAGATTCCGATGATGCAAGGAGGCCGAGTGAAATCTTGAATATTCAGTCGATTGAGAAGCTTGATTTGCCACTCATGAGCAAGGAGGAGCTGCTAAATATTTTCCGGCCAGAAAACTGGAAGGAGATGCAAGAAACTATCGGTGATAGTGAGATTTATCTGGTAACCTCTAAAATGGATAAGTATTATCTAATCTCTACGGATGCTAAGCCGATTTTTAAAGATCGGCTGGAGCAAATACATCAGGGCGCCACACTCGCCACATTGGACGAGTAAAATATATACTGGCGTAAACGTTGTGGGTGTAGAGTAGCTTGGGTAGGTGACCCGTCTGGCGCTAGATAGAGCGACCGGGGTGACCCGTATCTAGTGTCAACGAGTCATCGTCTAAGTTTTTCTACCAAGAGTTCCTAAAGGATGAGGGGCTCTTTTTTTGGCACTAAAAAGCCCCTAGATAGGGGCTAGATTTTAGTTAGATAAGGTTGGATTTTTTTGAGCGCGGACTTGAGGTGGCGATCGGTCTGAGTGAGAAGTAAACCTTCATTGACTGCGGTTTCACGCAAATTATGAATGTTATCACCTTGCAAGCCGAAGCTAAAATTGACGACGCGATATTCACGTTTGGTCAACTCACGCTGTAAAACCCGCTGAATGTTTTCGAGGTGCTTGAGTTCTTTCTGGCTCCTCTCGAGGTCGATACAAATATCTTCCTCGTAGAGCTGATTCCAGTCGTGGACGGTGAGAATTTTGGCGCGATCAGTGAGTTGATAATTATGAGCCTTTTTGGTGATTCTGGGGTCACGATATTCCAAAATCAAAGGTTCATAGTCGTCGCCGTAAACCGTGCGATAGAGATAATACATGCCGATGATTCTGGAATCGATGTTCCGGCAAATCAAATGATTGTATTCAAAAATTTCCATACAAACCTTGAGCGAATGTGGAATACTGCGAATAACTCCTGGATGATACTGCTCCATATAATAGAGGTAGCGGCAATCCCAGATCAAATGCTCTACGGTTTCATAATTGCGTTCGACATAATTTTTAACATTACCATCAACTAGATGATAATAGCCGAGCTGGCTTAAACTGTCGACTTTCCAAGCTTTACTAACTTCATTTTTCATTGTCCCCTCCTAAAAAATGTGATGTGAATTAAAGGTACGATACGGCGAGGCCGATAAAATAATTATAAACTAAATAATGAGTTTGTCAATGTTTTAGATTGACAAAATAGGTTAAATATTATAGAATAACAGAGTAGTCAGTCGTAACTGTTTAGGTTCTTTAATTTTCTAACACGTTACGATTTTTTCTGTTTTATGGAGGTAAAAAGATGCGAAATGAGGGGTTAAGTAGTGTAATGCCGTTTACAAACCGAAAATTAGTCGATAAGGTGATTCGCGATGAGGCGATCGTCTATGACGTTTGGCGCTTGACGGTACCAGTTGGCGAAGGCAGAGATGAGCGGCTAGAAAAAGCTGTCAATACTATGGGGGACTTAAAATTTCAGAAAGCTGAAACGAAGATTTTTTTGCCAGGGGTAATGCTTCAGGGCTATCCTTTAAGGAATCTGGAAAATTCCAAAGATAAAACCCTAGAGAGCCCTAGTGTGATGCTAGAACTAGATCTCTTGATGCGGATTGAGGTTTCAGAAAATGCCAAGAAGTATATTTTGAATCGTTTCTTCTTTAGGGAGACACGAGATCAACATATGCAAGACAATGTTTATCTGGGATTCACGAAGGAGAGCAGAATGATTCTGTTGTTTGACGGAATGATGCATCCTGAATTCGCAGAGGTCGTGGATGATACGGTTGATATGGACTGGGATGAATTGAAGTAACGCAAATGAAAAAAATAACCCCTCGTAATGAGGGGTTTATTTTTTTGGAACCAGGTTTTCAGACAGGTTTTTAGATTAAATCGTGTAAATAATTTTACTAAGTTCAATTTTCTTCAGGATTTCCTTGTCCTGTTTTTTGGCCTCTGGCATGGTGAGTTTAAATTCTGCAGCAGTCTGGGATAAAGTGTGGGTCCGGTGCTTATTGAAGCCGAAGCGATAGTCGAAATATTTTATTTCAGCTGCGGTTAAATAGGCACGCAGATTGGAACGGAAAGTTTTGAGAGATTTTTTATAAAGAAGCGTATCATTTTCGTAAATTTTATTCCATTCCAAACAACTTTGATCGTCTGGTCGGTTCGTTAAACGAAAACGATTGGATTTCTTACAAAACTCCGGCAAGAAACATTCCAGGATAACTGGCTCACACTTATTGCCGAGTAACACACGTTTAAGATATTTAAGACCGAAAGAATCGGCGACAAAATCTGTACGAATATAACCGGCAGTATTCAAAGCGCTGATGATTTCCGTGAAAACTTTCGGGCGATAGGCTTTGAGGGTTTCCGGATGATATTGCATCATATAGTACAGAAAACGTACGTGCCAAACCAATTGATCCATGGAAAAATAATTTTTCTCCACGTAGCGTTCGGCGCGCTTGCTAAGCCCGAGTCCGGAAACGGATTTTAGCGTAGACGCAGGTTTACATTTAGGTTTCTTCATAGGCATGACCTCCATGGGTGAATCTCGGATGAGATTAGATGAAGTGACGATCGATGTTCGGATACTGAAGTCTAGTCGGTAAATAATAATCTCGGATGAGACTGAGTTTATTAAATTTAGCCATATCCAGTAGCATATTGGACATATCATCACTGTAGTGATCGGCATAAAAATAATATTTATGGCAGCAGTGACCATAAGTCCGGAAAGAGTTATCCATATCGCCATATTTGTTTTTTCGGACAATTTATACCACATCGACACATTGAATAGCATTCCAAGAAGCATATATGAAAGCATCATCACAGGGACAATACCGATACCTCCCCTAAAATCTTTCCCCAGAATCAAGGAGAAAACATCTATATATAACAAAACGCCTAAAAATATCAGACCGCAGAAAGCTATAAAAAATTCCATTACAATAGCATATAGTCCTTTTGAACCTTTTTCTTTTGCCCTCTGAAAAAAGAACGGTTCAGCCGCAAATCTGAACATCTGTATAAACAAATTCATGATTACCGCCAATTTGACAGACGCCTGATATACCCCAAGACTGGCCTGCCATACTTCAGAACTCTTGTCAAAATATCTGAACAATATCCTATCGAGAAAATCATTGACAACTCCAGGCAAAGACGCCAC
>CAUUCV010000063.1:0-4956 GCA_963543745.1 uncultured Candidatus Saccharibacteria bacterium
GGCTGGGATCCTTCTGATTTCCAACTTAGCTGCGACTAAGCTTTGGGACCTCTTTGGTATTCCAGTCGACGGAGGGGTAATTAGCTTTCCAATTTCCTACATTCTCGGTGATATTATCATTGAATTTTACGGCCAAAAAACCGCCAAGCACATCATTCTTGGCAGCCTCCTCGTCAATATCATTGCTGCGCTCACTTTTTGGATTGTCATCGCCCTGCCACCATTCGCTGGTATGGAAGGCATGCAAGAATCAATTGCCAATGTCCTAGGTTTTGCGCCACGTATTATTATTGGTTCACTCACTGCCTACCTGTTTTCACAGTTTTCCAACAACTACATCTTCGAAAAGATTAAGCAAAAGACTGGGCAAAAACTCTTTATCGTCCGCGCCCTCACCTCTTCTTTTGTCGCACATTTTTTCGATACTTTAGTCTTTGAAATTGTCGCCTTCCTCGGCGTCTTGGCTTTTTCCGATTTTCTAAATCAAGCCATCTTCGCTTACATTATAGGCATCGGTATCGAAATCGTCTTGTCTCCAGTCGAAATCTTAATCGTAAAAAATCTCCGCAAATACATTCCAGCCCATAAAGTTGAAATCGCAAAAATCGCGGACCAAGCGATTGAAAAATAGGGAATCATGACGACTTCTGGTTTTTCTTTCGAAATTAATCAACGCATCCCCGGCAAACTCGGCCGTGCCGGAACCATCCATACTCCACACGGCGATATTAAAACTCCGGCCTTTATGGCGGTCGGCACCACCGGGGCCATTCGCTTTCTTTCGCCAGAAGAACTTCATCAGACCAAAGCTCAAGCCATGCTCAGTAATGGTTACCACCTTCGTCGCAAATCACACGAAATTGCGGAAGCTGGCGGTTTAGCCAACTGGTCAAATTGGCATGGGCCGACCCTCACCGATTCTGGTGGCTTCCAAGTCATGTCACTCGGTTCTGGCCTTGGCAAAGTCGTCTCTATGGAGCGCGAGCGTGGTGTAGTTAATACCGCCCACCAAGAACGCCTCGCTCATGTCACGGAAGATGGGGTTAATTTCCGCGACCCTTTCGATGGTCAACCAGATTTTATTGGCCCAGAAGAATCTATGCAGATTCAATGCCGTATCGGCGCCGATATTCACATGGCTTTTGATGAACTTACTTCCTTAGCCGACAGCTACGAATATAATGTTGAGGCTCTCGCCCGTACCGAACGTTGGGCTAAACGTAGTCTCGACGAGCATTTTAAATTACGTGACTCACTCGGCTACCGTCAAAGCCTTTATGGAGTTCTACAGGGTGGTCGCTGGGAAGATTTAAGGCGCAGTACGGCCAAAAAATTTGGCAAAATGCCATTTGATGGCTATGGTCTTGGTGGCGCCTTTCTCAAAGAAGATCTTGGTGAAATTTTGCGTTGGTGCAATGAAGAATTACCCGAAAATAAACCTCGCCACTTACTGGGACTCTCGCATCCTGATGACATCTTGATTGGTACCGAAATGGGCGCCGACACTTTCGACTGCGTCGCGCCAACACGTGAAGCTCGACACGGCAAAATCTACACCAAATACGGCGACATCAATCTGCGTAAGTTTAAGGATAGTAATGAATTACTTGATACCCACTGCGACTGTACTACTTGTAGAGCTGGTTGGACCAGGGGACAACTGCGTGCGCTTTGGAAATCTGGTGACCCAGAATTAAAACGTCAGTATTATAATCTTGCTACCGCCCATAATTTACGCTTCATCATTCGCCTCACCGAACAAATTCGTGAAAGTATTTTGAATCAGACTTTTGCTGAATTTAAAAAACAATTTTTACATGATTATTATCAAAAATAAGAACCATAATCGTGATAAAATAGATTAGTGGAAAATAAAGTTTCATTCTTCAAAAGATATCCAATCGTTAAAGATTTTGTTAATTTAATTGTTTTTGTCGCCTGTGTTATTATCGGTACGATGTTTTTAAACGCCTACGTTTTTCGTTCCTATAACGTCGTAGGACACTCCATGGACTACACTCTAAGCGAAAATGACCGCTTAATCGTCAATCGCCTAGCAGTCAGTATGAGCCATCTATCAGGTAAGGAATACGTACCAGAACGTGGCCAAATTATTGTCTTCTTAAATGGTGAATCTAGTGGTAAGCTAACTTGTAGTGTCGACCCTACCATCAAAGATCAATACATCATCAAGCGTGTCATTGCTTTTCCAGGCGAGCGCGTGGTAGTAAAAGATGGTAAAATTACGGTTTATAATGACCAGAATCCTAATGGCTTCGACCCGGATACTGCCACCAGAAAATCCGCCACCGATGGCCCAAAGGCCAATACTTCCGGTGAAGTCGATACGACCGTTCCAGATGGTGAAATTTTCGTAGTCGGAGACAACCGTGAAGGCACTCATTCCTACGATTCTCGTTATGGCCTTGGCACTATTCCGTATTGTCGCATCATCGGACCAGTTCTCATGCGACTTTATCCCTTCGATCACATTCGTTTATTTTAATAATAAGGTATAATATTCTATATGGCAGATTATGTAATCATCCGACGTGGCCGCAATATTCTCAGTACCATTCTTCATGTCTTACTGAATTTAATACTTGCCATTGCCACCATTTTTCTAAACCTCGCTACCGCAAGTTTTCTTCCTGGCTGCGCCTTGGTGTTTCTTTCCAAATGGCGTATGTTTGCCGTACGTCCACGCTATTTATTTGTTAATATTAAATCCAATCTAGTCGACCTGATTATGGGTTTTTCCTTCGTATTTCTCGCCTACTGTGCCGGAAATATCTTAAGCCCATTGCATTACGTATTAACGGCTCTCTATTCACTCTGGCTCATTGTTCTCAAGCCAATGTCTTCTAACTTCGCCACCAAACTCCAGGCGCTTCTCGCAGTATTTTTCGGCAGTACCGCCATCACCCTAATGGTAGCTAGTAGTAGCTCCGGTCTCACCGTCCTATTAAACTTTATCCTCGGTTTTGCCGTAGCACGCCACGTTTTAGTACAAAGCGAAGACACCGAATATGGTTTAATCACCATAATCTCTGGTCTAATTTTTGCCGAGATTTCCTGGTTAGCTGAATTCTGGCTCATTGTCTATTCTTTTAAGGCCTTCGGTCTGATCATTCCACAAATCTCCATTATTCTGACGATTTTAGCGTTCCTAGCTGGTCTTCTTTATCAAAATGCCAGTCAAAATGACCAAAAAATTGAAAAGAAAGATATTCTCGTACCTACTATTTTTGCTATTTCCGTTATCCTGATAATCGTGCTGTGGTTTAGTAAACCGCTATTTAATGTCTAATCTTACGTTTAAGGAGGTAAAAAATGAACGAAGACAAAAGTAATTTTGAGCCAAAAGACTCAACCGATTTAGAAGAAGTAAAAAACGTGTCCGAATCAGAAAATCTCGAACCTACCGATTCATCCGTGAGCTCAGTCGAAGAGTCAGAGACTACCGACACCTCAGAACAGTCTGAAACTTCAGAACAAACAAAAACCGAAATTGAAGCTGATGCTGAAACCGAAGCCGAAACTGAAGACGAGTCTGCAGCTGAAGCCGAAGAACCTGAGGCCGAATCTGAAACTGAATCTGATGTAAAAGAATCTGAAGATGAATCCGAAGAAGCTGCCGAAGCTAATTCCGCTGAAGACGCCAAATCTGAATCTGAAGAAAAATCTAGCTCAAAAACCGAGAAAAAGCCTAAGATTAAAACTGGTAAAAATCGTTTTGCTACCTTCGCTAGTCTCGTAGCCGTCGCCTTATCAAGCACCGCGCTTTATTATGCCTACAACCGCCCTACTACTTCAATTTTCCACAGTAGTAATTCGGCCAGCAATAACGCCGCTACCTTTGCTGAAGGTTCAATTTCTGAAATTGCCAATTCTGTCTCGAAGAGCGTCGTTTCAATCATCACCAATACTAGCACCACCGGTTCTTTCTTTACTGGTCAAGTCTCCCAGGCTGCCGGTACCGGCTTTATCATCAGTAGCGATGGTTATATCGCCACCAATAAGCACGTCGTCGCTAATGCTACTAAAATTGGCGTCATCCTCGACGATGGTTCGACTTATGAAGATGTTGAACTTATCGGCACCGACCCAATCAATGATTTTGCCATTATCAAGATCAAAGACGTCAAAGATCTTACTCCAATCAAAATTGGTGACAGCAAAACCACTAACATCGGCCAGCAAGTTGTAGCTATTGGCAACGCGCTTGGTACCTACCAAAACTCCGTCACCTCCGGAATCATCTCTGGTAAAGGTCGTAGTCTCACTGCTTCTGATTCCTCTCGCACCACCTATGAAACCCTTTCCGATATGATCCAAACCGATGCCGCTATTAATGGCGGTAACTCCGGTGGACCACTCGTCAATGCCGCTGGTGAAGTGATTGGTATTAATACTGCTTATGCTAGCCAGGGAAATAACGTTGGCTTCGCTATCCCTATTAATAGCGTCAAGGGAATTATGGCTGGCGTCCTCAAAGATGGCAAATTCGAACGCGCCGTATTAGGTGTTCGCTACCAAACCATCACCCCGCTTATTGCCAAAGAGAAGAAACTCGATGTCACAGCTGGTGCCTACGTCAAAGGCTCAAACAATGCCTCTGCCGTCATCAAGGGTAGCGCTGGCGACAAAGCTGGCATTAAAGATGGCGACATTGTTACCGCTGTTAACGGTACCAAAATCGGCACTGCCGGATCGCTTGGTAGCCTAATCGGTGAATACGCCGTCGGCGACACCGTTAAACTCGAAGTCTATCGTGATAAAAAATATATCGAGCTCCAAGTTAAACTTGAAGCTTATGACGCCGATAGTGCCAAAGTTACCACCAACAAAAAGTCCGATGACGACGAAGAATAAACTAAAAAATAACCCTCCGGGGTTATTTTTTTCTAGGACTATTTTTCCTAGGATTATTTTTTATCCCAGGGGTTTTATCTG
>CAUUCV010000064.1:0-4946 GCA_963543745.1 uncultured Candidatus Saccharibacteria bacterium
CAGCTTCGGTATACCATTTACCAAGAGCCTCAATTGTTTCATTATCGACGAGTTTGTAGTTTTTGACATTTCCGGTATCATTAACCAGTATAATATCATTCTCATCTTTAACAAAATTCAAGAGCTCTTCTCTATTCTTTGTGAAGTATGAATGGGTTACAATTAGTTTCATACAATCACCCTTCTATAACAAAATTGATAAAGGCCAGGATGACAAGTGCAACATAACCTATAGCAACTGCACCTGCTCCGATATACATAAAGAAGCCAGGTAGTTTACTTTGAATAATTATAGCATAAATTATACCATAAGTGAATATGGCTACAAGCGTTAGTAGTGCTGAAACAAACAACCAAGTAGCAAGATTATTAATAAAACATGTTTTCGGCATTCTCTTCATTTATTTCACCTGCTTTCTATATACATCCTTAGCTGATAGATATAGACTATAGAAAATAAAGGCGCCGATGCCTAATACAAGGTTGGATATCAGAACACCAAAGATACCAACTTGCGGTACCAAGCTCATTAGCCAAGAGACGAAGAGGTAAGTGATATAGGTGAATAAGCTCACCGCGGCTAGTAGAATAAACATGGAAACATAGAAAATAGGTTTACTGGTCTTTTTCTTCATTTAACTTCTCCTTTAGTTTGAGTAAAGCATTTACTAGGTCTTTATAATAGAGATTACTAACAAACATTAAATCAAGAATAATATCATTATCAATGTCTAAACCAGATAACTTGATTATTCTATCATAGTCGTCACGAAAATGATAAAAGGGTATCTCTTCTTTTTTATTATACTTACTGAGCCATTTCTTATACTCGCGATTAGACATACCTGTCATTACCCTAACTATAAACTTAGTATTACGGGCGATGTTATGACGGCGTTGTTGCTCATTTAGCAAATCATCCATTAACCCTTGAATAGTATATTGAAATTCATCAAAATTATCTACACCATTTTTTAGCTGCTCCTTGATATGATCTGGAACTTTAATCGATACCTCCTCGATATCATGGTGCCAGACAGGTGGAGTTTTCTTTTCAGAACGACCGAGTTTAATCGTTCCTTTTTTTAATTCTTCAGGATCTACCTCTAAACGAAACATAGATTTAGGATATAAAGTACGATGATCATATATCTCAACACCTTCCGTCCAATGTTTCTTATCAGCATGCGCGAGTTCGTGCTGTTCTTTTGTGAGTCGGCTTATAGCCCAATCTTTGACTTTTCTAAGACTTTCGGCGCCACACCTAACACAAGAATCAATGTTTATAATATTAGAAGGATCTGTATACCAATAATCGACTTCTCCTTTTTCATTGATACTAAAATGATGAAGGTTTACGAATAAGCCGTATTTGTCTGAAGCGCGGTCTAATACCTTTTCATCTTCACGACTCAAATAAACTTCTTTTGTTGGTCTAGTGATAAGAACCCTATCATATATCCAATAATGGAATAGGATATAAGGATCTTCAATAGACGAAGAATTAGATGGATCTTGTATCTTCATATGAATCCATAAGAGCATAAAGAGAATAATAATCTCTTCACGTTTAATATGGTCTACGTTAGCACCTTCATCAAAGATTTCAGATACATTGACTTTAAGTCGTTTCAGAGACTCCCGTACCCATTCACGATTTAGGAATGTAAAGTCTTTAGGGTTCTTTTCAAAATGGTTATACATCTTTTCGTAATACTCCAGCACAACATCCGCATCGAGTATCTCATGAATCCGCTCGTCTTTAACTAATTGGCACAGTATCGTTTGCGCCTTGATTTTTATAGTTAACTTCTGAGATTCATCCAAAAGATTAAATAGATTTTCGTACATTATTCTACCTCCGTTAAATTGTACACATCAACAAGCATACCTGCTTTATCTTTTACAATATCGAGATACTTACCATCATGGGTTATGATATATAGACGACATACACGTTCTTTATCAGTAGTTCTTAGCATAAAGATGTCGTGATTATAAACAAAATGCCCGTATTCATCTAGTTGAATAAAGAATAATTCCTCATTTAACCATAGATGTAATATTTCTCTAGGCGTGAGTTTCTCATAGCAATTCTTTATATTATCAGACAATTTTACAAACATTTCACTCAGTCGGATATCTATTTCGCTAGAGTTTAAAGCTTTTGGTATACCTAAACTATCACAAATATGCGCGAAGTTTGAATAAATTGCTCCGTTAGTTGGTATACACCGAGATAGTATCGCATATATCTCGTTAAACTCCGTCCTATCAGCAACCGGTATAGTCTCAGCTTCAAGGAACCTTCTATCCCTACCGCTACCAAAGATATCGTCATACAACATACAGATAGCCGCAATATAGGATACCAATAACACAAGTCCAAGAAATACCGCTGGATAGATCAGAAAGATCCATTTAAGCGCCACCACGAATAAGAGTAGCGCAGGGATACCGATCACGGTAGTACACAACCCAACCATGAATATGAACGGCAGAGCCTTAGATGATTTTAGCATACTTATAATCCTCCAATCCTTCTAACACATAGCCTTCAGTGAACCATTTAAGAGAGTCCAACGCGATAGGCTCCAGCCCATGCTTAACACGGATTTCATTGATCTTAATCCGGATGGCACGTTCATGATAACGGTGACTAGTAACTTGGTCAGCCAGGCTAGACTTATCCCAAATAGGATTACCTTTGATATCAATGGCTCCACGTTTCATCATATGTACACCAATGGACTTCCATAGACGGCGAACATAGTCGCGTGGTGAATAAGGTACTTTGAATACACGTCCTTCTGAATTAATGTTTGTCATTTCAATTCTCCTCTTTCTTTTAGTTCAGCGATACCGATAATGATATCGGAAATGAATGTAGAACCTTCTGGATTAATGCCATGTTCATCACTTACATATTTATAATATAGATATGGCAGATATAAAGTATCTATAGGAATATCGATTAACTGATTACATACTTTAACAAAATAACCATACACACTTGCCTGATAACTAGAGAAGTCTAGGTTAGGTTTTCTTGGATACTTATCAACCAATTCCTTATATTGCTTATTAGAAAAACCAAGACAATGTTTAAGGATTTTCTTGGTATTGTGTTCTCTAGAATAATCTCTAGGCGCCATATGGTTGTTTTCAAGTGCTGGTTTAAAACATAGAGTATTAATGTATTTTTCAAGATCATATCTATGTAAAGGATTATCGGCATAACATTTATTCACGATGTTAAAATATGTAATTTCTCCATGTTGGTTCTCCCGGAAAACTTTCAGAAATCTATATGGTGTTTCTCGGTTTTTATATTTCTCCATAAGACGTTCCCGAGACTCTGCCAAATCTGGAGTTTCTTTATACGGCCAAAAGATAACATTATCGTTATACCAGGCTTCAAAGAAATCGCCAATTGGTAATCCTGCCAAACGCGCCATTTCAGCAAAGAAATGTGCGAAATGACCACAAGTATAACCCCCATCACCATCATCTTTAAATTTACATACATCTAAGATACCAGGTTCGTCGGTTTCCTTATACTTCTTAAAAGAGTATATGATTTTACATAATAACCGATATCGGTTTACTGTTACTTGTGGGGTTGCCCAATCTAGGAAATCTTTATAGTCTTCTGTCATTTCATTTACCTCCTTAGAAAAAAAAAGAAAAGCCGAGTAATTTACTCAGCCTTATCTTTTCTTGAATTTTGATTTAACCTTCTTAGATTTTTCTCTAATCCAATTACCTACTTTTTTGTAGCCTCCGGTTTCGAACATAACAATATGCCCAAGCATAAGGCAACCTGTAGCAATTGCACCATAACCTACTAATTTAATTTCTGCCATAGTCCCATCTTGGAAGAATCCGTTATATTCTTCATTAATGCGAACCGCAGTTTCTTCATCAGTAGGCACGATATAATGCTTACCGGTTTCCATATCACTCAACCATACATATTTTGCATCGTCGCCTTTGATACCGTCAAAATAGCCATAGAATTTTTCTTTATTAAAATCCATAATAATTACCTCTCTTTCTACTTAGAGGTATGTAAATTTTAGAATAAATAAGCCGCCGGCATCTCCAAATACCAGCCTTTTTCTTTGTCTTTCTTAATTTTCACATTGTCTTTCAGATCCTTATACTCGACACACCATTGGACTGAAGCTGATTGGATATAAGCATTAGATCGGTCTTCCCTCAGATTAAACCAAAGACGAACAAAGTCCCGAATAGTGATGTAGCTATAGTATTTAGCATAATTGTAGACCTGCTCAGCAAATCGCGCAATGTCCTTTTTATTGGTTGAATATAACTTAGGGAAATCTGTTAATTGAAATTCATCCATATCACCACTCCTTAAATTGGTCAATATAGTAGTCAGAACCATTAGGTGCATCCGGGCCAAAGTACTCGAAATACCCCGAGCCCTTATTGTCGATTGTAATCCGACGAAGGGTGTTGTCTTCAAAAGGTCTGTCAGAGACATACCAACGAAGGCCATTCTCTTCTCTAGCGATTTGCATGACAGCATGATTACTCGTCACCTTCTGTCCAAGTAGAGGGCTGCCTTTGTGTTCCCCAATAATAAAAGACTCCACGTCGGGATATGAACAGAACACATATAGATGATTAGAACCGAATATAGATTTTATATTATTCCAACAATCGCTAAATTGCCGATCAAGACGGTCTTTTTTATGTGACCATTTATTTGGTATGCGCCCCAACATGGTGGACGTTGTTGTATAAATATTAAAGAAAGTGTTATGTTGTTCCATACATAAGCGCTTTAATTCAAAATAAGCTGTGGATGATATCCCAGTATCTTCCCGCTTCATCATCTCATCACTAACAAATAACTCCATCACTTATCCTCCTTCCATACATAGATATCCCACTTCTCCTTATGCGGGAGTTTGATT
>CAUUCV010000065.1:0-4811 GCA_963543745.1 uncultured Candidatus Saccharibacteria bacterium
AGAGCATACAATACCATGGCAAGAGGTGCCAAAACTATCACCATAATAATAGCTGCCTGGCGGATAGTAAGCATAACGAAACCGAAGAAAACTGAAATCACGGTCGTAATGACAAATAATACAACTGGAAGAATCAAAGCAGGACCCGTAGTAGCAATAGCTACACCCCCGCCAATCAATCCAGCACCCGTGACCATACCCGCAATTTTAGAGACGATAGAGGATGCTTGAGCCGATGCTTCTGCACTCATACTTTCACCAGCAATAGTTCTAATCGCCGAGCCAATTCCATTACCTATAATATGAGAAAGATCGATTGCCACGCCAAGAATTAGATACGAAAAGTTAACTAAAACAGCCGTGATAATTAATTTAGGAAGAATTTTTTTAATATTGTAATTCGAGATACCTAAATTAGTTACCTGTGAAAATACAACAACCAGTAACATAATTACAAATCCAATGTTTGCCAAATTACGGAATGATGACCACGCCTTATATATTGCTGATCCCTGATCGGAAAATTGTTCAATGATTGATTTATGTGTAGTAGTTAAATCTGTAATGGACCCCAGAAGACCACTAGCAGTAGCAGCACCATCGGCAATGGTAGGACAAAGCATCCAGGAAAGGAAGCCGCCGTTTTCTTGACAATAGCTTTGCTTCGCATCATTAGCGGAATCATTATCTGATACTGTATCCTCTACACTAATCTTTAAGTTTGCCGTCTCAAGACATTTCTTGCCGCCTTCACCGTCATCTACGGTAAAGTCTTTCTTTTGTAATGCCTCAGAGAGAATTCTATATTCTTCCTTTTCTTCTTCGGTTAGAGGAACTCTAGCGTCATTCTTAGCTCCATAGGCTCTTACAATTTCACTAGCTTTATCAATAACCTCTTGCGAATTACAAGTGTCAGATTCTGCAACATTAAGGTTTTTAGCATACTGATCAAAGCTTTTATTAATTACATCTGCAAGTTCGTTACATTTAAGAGTCTTATTGTTTACACCCTTAAAATTTGTAGATTTCTTACTACCATCCTTTTCGGTAGTCGCAATCATTTTTGGATACTTTTCAACAGGCTTACCGTTTGAATCAAGCAACTTAATCTTAAAATTATAAGTGGAGGTATCGATATTGTCGGCATAATCCGCACCTGGTGAACAGTTTAACTCAAAGGTAGTTAAGGCATCATCGTAGGCCAGTGTAGAATCATCATAATAACTATCCAGTTTATCATATGGCACAGCGAATGGATTATTTTTAGCCCATTTGTTATAGATTTTTTTAATATACTCTTCACCATTTGGATTTTTACTAAATTGACCAAGAGCATCAAGAGTCCCCTCTTCACAGGAATCAATATTACCATTCTTTTTTGGCATTAATAAACCATTTTGCTTAGAATCTTTATCACAAATTAAGCTAGCATAATCTTGAATTCCGAATTGAGACATAAAAGCCTTTGTAATATTCGACGGCCCATTGTCTTGACATTCTATAACTCCAGCATCTTTCCCACCAGAAGCCTTTCCAGAAATTTCTTTTTTTAATTCAGCCCCAACTGATGCATTGTGAAAATTATCCCCACGAGTAGATCTAAAAAGATTACCTTTATTCTTGGAGATTGAAGTTAGTGTAATGTAATCCGTTGGATTGGAAATTATACCGACTAATTGCTTATCATGAGTCACAATATTCTCATGGTTGAAACAATCTTTAAAAGCCGCAGCAATATATTGTGCGCGAACAGCTTCATGGATTTTACTTTTAGCGTCACCAACAACAACCGTCGATGGCGCAGCGAATACCATAGACACTGAAAAAAGAACAACATTTAAAATAATAACAAAGGCTAATGCCGTAATTGAAGCTCTATATTTTTTTTCTTTCATATTATTCCCTAAATCTGTTCCATATATGCATTAATGTAACTACTTAAATCTTGCAAATTTGCATAATCTTTTAATTCATAGACGTCAGAGAATACTCTTCTTAATCCATTTACATTATGAAAGTTATCGAAAGATTCATTTAAGTTTTTATATTGTAATTGACATGTTGGACTACCCTTACTTAAGTCTTCCTCGGCATTACAAGTCCCATTATCAACCAATTCCTTCATCTTTACAGATTGATTAATTATATTCGTAAATTCACGAGCTGCAATTTTATAATTCAAGTTACCAGAACTATATTTACTTATAATTTCCGCATTCATATCACTGTATGCTTTGTAAAAATCATCATAGATAGCGATCGCTTCCATATACAACTTATAGCGTTCATCAACTGCCTTCCGAAATGAATCATAAGCCTGGACAGCATTTTTACTGCCCGAAGATTTTTGTTTATTATCGGTTATTTTCTTCAATGTAACTAATGTGACTTGACCTTCGTGTATTTTCTTATACATATACGGATTAAACATGTCGTCAAAAGAAATATAGTTATTATAAATCTTAAAAAAAGTTTGCTCCAGCCCATCGATATTTTTTATATTTTGTTCAGAGGCAATTGTAGTCAATTCTTCCTTGCTCATATTTTTGGAATCGATAACGGTTTTCTTAAAAAGAAAACTCAAGAGAAAAACAAAAAGTAGACCAACTAAGCCAAAGACAATATACTTCTTCAGATTCTTATTTTGGGGTTTGGCAGCGTAGGCGTTCGGGATAATAATGTCAGAATAATCACCACCTTGTGGAGCGGAAGTAAAAGAATTGTTTGTATTTTGGTCCATTTGCTTAAATTATACCATAAGAGTTTTAAAAATAAATCGCGAAAAAGTCAGTTTATTTTCAGCTTCGAGTATCATACTTAATTCAGATACGAAAAGTATCTAGTTCCACATTTTTCAAGCCATCAAAAAACTCCAGCCGAGACTGGAGTTTTTGGATGGACTTCGCAGGTTGTTTCAATAATAATACATTTTTAACTCAAGACGTATTTTATTATCATCACGCAGTTTTCAACCATTTAGCTTGAGCCTCCCTGCTCAATAATTCAAGTGAGAAGGCTGGTCCAAGGCTAAGTATTGACGTCCTAAGAAAATCTTCGGAGCGGTCAATTAGCGAAGTTTTTTACGGCTAGAAAGGTAAAGACCAGCAGTCGTAACGATAGAACCAAGACCAAAGGCCGAGCTAATTACGGTTTCAGGACCGGTTTTTGGCATTTCCTTTGGAAGTTCTTGTTTTGGTTTTTCTGGGTTTGGAGTAACTGGAGTTACTGGTTTTTCTGGGGTATTTTCACAGGTTTTCTTAACGTAAACATCTGCGCTACCTTGAACAGCGAAACCATTAGCCGAAGCCTTAGCCCAGTTGATCAAACGGTTGTTACCACAAATAAGATTTTCATCGACAACCTTAGCAGTGAAACGGACATAACCATCACCATTAATGTTGTAACCACCAATATTCAAACCACCATTAATAACGGTGTTAGAATCAGTAGTTAGACCATCTTTGTGTTTTGAGGTAAATAATTTAGTAGTACCATTAACATATTGCATGTTCTTTGGCAAAGAGTCGCTTACAACAACATCCTTAACAGCGGAAGCATTAAGGTTCTTGTAGTGAATTTGATATTCGACAGAGTCACCAACCTTGGCATCAACGGAAGTTTTCCATTCCTTATCGCCAAGCATACGAACCTTCTTAGTAATAGAGGTGTTTTCGAAAACTGGTTTAACCTTAATAGTGACATAACCAGCATAGTTGTAACAACCAGGGAGGTTACCGTCTAATTTGTCATAACCAACTTTCACACCACCGTTTACGATAGAGTCAGATAGGGTAGTACCGTTCTTGAAAATGTTATTTTCAAAGGTGGCAGAACCTTCAACATAGTCAAGGTAGAAAGCACGACCATCGGCGCTCTTAAGATTCAAAGAATCCCAGTAACGAGATGGAGTTGCATTTGAGGCGTTAATGAAGCCGGAAATGCGAGCAGTTTTAGAAACGACAGTCGGTAAAGAAATTTCAGTAGTAACATCTTTAGCTACAGCGTTAACACCCTTAGGGTTGTTGTTGTGAACATAAAGACGAACTACGTAAGTTTTACCTTCCTCAACGTTGACATCACCGATGTTCCAAACGTTATTTTTACCATTGTTACCAGTAGCTTCATCGCGAATACCTAAGAAACTACGTTCATCGTTTAATGGCATAATGACACCGGCTTCTTTTTCCTTAGCGGAGATAGAAGAACCGTCGTCCTTGATAGAGTTCATGACGATCTTGTCGCCAAGTTTACCAGCGTTAATGTCAGCGATAGTGTAAGTAGCGCGACCGCCAGCGTTATCACCCCAACCAGATACAGTTGCAACAGTAGCAAGACCAGCAACAGTCACGGTAGCAGCGATGGATGCAAATTTGAATGCTTTTTTCATAAAAGCTCCTTTCAATTAAATTGTTCCTGTTATAAAATTTTGTTTTCGATTTGACTACACGAATCTAAATCTTTTTCTTCTAGCCAAATTGTTAATTTTCGTCTATGCCACTGAAATCGAATCGTCTCAAGAGTAAACATGAATTACCCGGCGGCCTGAGCCGCCAGGGTAATTAAGGTACAACATAGATGTAGATAAGTTGTACTGAAGTCCATTACTGGACTTCGTCTAGGACGTCATTACCTTCGGCAATGTCGTCAACCTTAACTCCGTTTTTGTCTCTGTACTCAGCTGATTGCGGCTGAGTTTCTGTAGCGTAATCTTTTCGATTTTCATACGCTGCTTCAGATTCCTCGATACTTCTGCCCTGATCTCGAGTCGGAGTTTCCGGTTTTACTTTCTCCGGTCTCTCATGACCTCCATC
>CAUUCV010000066.1:0-4753 GCA_963543745.1 uncultured Candidatus Saccharibacteria bacterium
TAGACATCAATCACTCGGTCAAACGGAATTTCTTCACTTTCCTTCCAGACATTTTCAATAATTTGCTCCCTCTTGAGAACGCGTCCCTCATTCAAAAACAAATATTTTAAAATCTCCAGTTCCTTCGGTTTCACTTCTACCGGTCGTCCTGCTATCTCAGCTCGAAAACTCACAAAATCGATTTTTGTTTCTTGATAACTAAACTCTCTTAAATCTTCACCTAAAGTCTTCTTCAATAATGCCTCCACTCGTGCTTTCAAAACCGGTAACGAAAACGGTTTTTCCATAAACCCATCCGCCAAATTCGAAAAGGCCATAATCTGCGATTCTTCGTCCGAAAATGCCGTCATCATCAAAACCGGTACTCGACTTTTTTCACGAATTTTTCTTAAAACTTCCAATCCACTCATCGACGGCAATTTGATATCTAAAATCACCAAATTAATTTCATGATTAAACTTCTTCAGCGCCTCTAGTCCGTCCCCCGCCTCGACCATCTCGTATTTATATTCCCGCAAAAATTCTACCACCCCTTCCCGAATCATTCGGTCGTCCTCTACGATCAATATTTTCATTAATCTAAATATACCAAATTTAAAGCTCTGTCAAAAGTTCCTTTGGATTCTTTTTTAAATTTCGATAGCTTATTATACCAAGCGAAACCAGCATAATGACCAACATAAAAACCACTGTTATCACTACCGCACTAATCGTCATCTGCGCATCAATTGCCGAAAGCGTTTTGGTAAAACCTTCCATTTCCGCACCACCACCTAGCTGCGTCGCCCCAGCCTGTTTCGCCATTTGCTTCGTCACACTTGTTGTTACATTTTTTAAAATATCATTCCCCATTATTTTTGCAAATTTTCCCGCCAAAACATAAGCCCCCACGAACGCCGGTAGACTTACCATCAAAAGTTCTATCACGAACTGTCCGAAAATTTGTCCTTTTTCCAAGCCTATCGCCAGCAAAATTGCGATTTCTTTTTTTCGCGCATTCATCCAGAGTAGTAGAACTAGAGCCACTACCATTCCCGCAAAAATTAATGAGCCGAAGAACATTTGGTTAGCCACTCCATACATTCCCGAAATTGATTGTTCCAAAGCTGGATAATTTGAGGCACTTTTTATCAAATTATACTCGCGCCAATTCACATCCAATTTCTTCACCGCAGCCATCACCTGATCAAGATTTTTCTCGCCCTTCACAAAAAATGTTGCATCTTGATAAACCGCCGTATCCTCATCATTACCATAAACTTGCGCCGCCGTCAAAACGTCCGTCACTAAAGTATTTTCATAAAGTTCCTGTGCCGCTGTCACACCACCCGTATTTTTCCCTGCAAATAACCCCTTAATTTTCACTTCTACAGTTTCATTTGCCGCCTTTTCGTTATCCGCGTCAAATAAATTTGATTTAATTTTAATTTTATCCCCCACTTTCAAATTATTTTTCTTCGCCAAATCTTCGTGCATCAAAATTTGATTTTTATCATCATTTTTTAAATGCTCACCCGAAACCAGTTTATATGCCCCAGAAACAAATTTGGTTTCCCTCGCCGAATCATTCACGCCAGTTAGCATCACTGCGCGCTTAAAATTCTTCGCGCGTTCCGCCGACCTTCCGCGCAAAGTTTCTGGCGTCTCGATAATATCCTTATCTACCAAATCCGCCACGCTATTAATTCTTTTTACCGTATATTCAATCTCCGGCGACTCAGAAATTTTTTTAATATCAGTTCCCCTCACATTACCACCACCCCGCGGCGTACCTTGATTTACTTGGCGATTAATTTCCATTGAAAAACTATTAGTTACTCCCGAAAAAGCCTCCTTAGCCGCTTTACTTGTCGCATCCTGAATCGCCAGGCTAATCATCCCTAGTGCCGCCATTATTAGCACCACAGAAAAAATCACCAAACTTTTTAACTTTTTGCGCGTCACATATAAAAATGCATTTTTCAACATTATCTCAATTTCCTTCCCTTTAATTCCAAAACCACATCCGCCGATTCCGCCACGTTTTTACTGTGCGTCACTACAATCACACATTTATTGCGTTCTTTTGCCAACTTTTTCAAAACCTCAATGATTTCTTCCGCCGTATTTTCATCCAAATTTCCCGTCGGCTCATCCGCCAAAATAATCGGTGCCTCCGAACTTAGCGCCCGCGCGATCGCTACTCGTTGTTGCTGTCCACCCGAAAGTTTCATCACATTTCGATTTATTTGGTCCCTATTTAATCCCAACTTCACCAAAATCTCATCCGTCGCCTCCTGGTTCACCAATCTAATATTTTCTAGCGGAGTTAAATAATCAATCAAATTATAGTTCTGAAAAACCAAAGCGATGTGATTTTTGCGATGATAACTATAGCCGTATTTACCAATCTTTTCATCCTCAAACAAGATTTCGCCACTCTTCGGCTCATCTAATCCCGCGAGTAGTGAAAGCAATGTAGATTTTCCCGTCCCCGATTTTCCGATAATCGCATAAAATTTCCCACGCTCGAATTTCTGGTCCACTCCTTCTAAAATATTTTCCCGATTTCCCGCGTAAGCATATGAAACATTTTTAATTTTTAGCACACTCATTTTTCCTCCTAACTTATTTTCGCTAAAATATCTTTTGGTTTTTTCGTTAAAATCATCCACGACGCCATTATTACTGCTAGGGCCATAATTAAAATCAAAAGTCCGTAGCTCATCGCAAAAATATCTAATCCCCCGCCACTTGTCGCAAAACTACTTAAATCTAAATTGTCTAACCCCTCTTTCTGTAAAACCGCACTCAGAATCCATCCTACGAAAATTCTTCCCAGTATCGCCGCCAAAACCATTGCCGGCAGCGAAACTAATACCAACTCCAAGATAAATTGACCCATAATTTTCATTTTGCTGCGCCCAATCGCCAGCAATATCCCAATTTCATACATCCTTTCCCGCACCCAAAGAATTAAAACCAAGGACAATACAATTATTCCCTCGACAATCACCGCCATAATCATCGTGAAAATCATTTGCCTCACCATATTTAAAGATTCTACCATCTCCGAAAATTGGTTTTCTTCTTCAACCACTTCATAATCATCCGGCTGAACACTTTTTTTATTCAGTTCCGTTTTTAAGGACGCCAACTTTTCAGAATCAGTTACCAATATTTTTAGGCTCGTCACCAGTTTTTTCTTGCCAAAAACCTGCACCATCGTCGCGTAGTCTGTGAACATCATGTTCTCGCTAAAATCCGAAGACATACCAGTATATTTTTCCTGCTTTTTCCCGGTAAAAATTCCTTGAATTAAAAGTTCTAATTCCTTCTCTTCCCCTAAAATTTTTAGACTCACCCTATCGCCGACCTTCCACTGATTTTTCTTCGCCAGTGCTTCATGTACTAAAACCTTTCCAGTTTCCTCGCGCGCGATATTTTTCCCTTCAATCAACTTGAATACTTCACTACGAAATAACGGGTCTTTTTTTACATCACTTACAGCCTGAAGCATAACCGCGTTTCCCAAGTAACCTGGTAAATCTTCTCGCATCACCATTTGTTCGCCTGTCACCACCTCACCGTTTTTTAGCTCAGCTACCCCCTCATACTGAAAAATCTTCTCTGCCCCAAGTTCCTTACCGACCGATTCGAGACTTTCCGCGTTAAAAGTCTCCGATTTTAATGACCTAATTTTTAACCCCAAATCATTCGCATTACTTATCACACCCGCCATTTTTTCGCTAGTTTTCATTATTGAAAAACCGGCATAAATCACCGCCAGAATTAAAGTTAAAATCAAAAATATCAACGCCGTACGCGTGCGTTTTCGAAAAACATAAGCTACCGCATTTTTAATCATTCTTCCTCCATATTTTTATTTTAAATTTTAATTATGAAGCCACTGTGAATTTTTCGAAATTCTTCTTAATTTCCGAAAATCCCTCTCGAATCATGATAAAATGAAATTACGCGAGTGTCGTATAACGGCTATTATATTTCCTTCCCAAGGAAGAGACGAGGGTCCGACTCCCTCCACTCGCACCAAAGAAAAGAAAAATAGAGAGCTTGCTCTCTTATTTTTGTTTTATTTGGGGTGAGGCCGAGGGAGATTTTCTCCCGTACTCGCACCAAATCAAAAAAATAAGAACGTTTACGTTCTTTATTTTTTTGATTGCCTGTACGAGAAAAAAGGGAGCCTCCTGCTCCCTTCAAGCTTCACGCTTCACATTCCACTACAGAAAATCCGTAACCTAGCGCCATCTGGATGCAATTTTCATCATTGAAATGCATACAATAAATCCGCTTTCTTAAATCTTCCGGCACTACCATCGCCAAGTTTCCCACAAATAAATGTGCCCCGTTCGAATTCTTTACCGAAGTCACATCAATGTAAGCTCGCGCAATCTGCACTCCTTTACTCAGAAGATAGTGTAAATTCTTAATCTCCTTTGTATCGCCCGAATAATACACCAGACCATTCTTTGTGGTAAAAATCAGACCGAAACTCATCAGCTCCGCACAATGCCAAGTTTTCACATAACGTACCCCTGAAAAACTTTTAAATTTTTCATCATACTGCGTATCTTGCACCAAATCATACATTTCTTCTGTACAACCAAAACCTTGCAAAATCTGCTCAATCGTTTTTACGTATTCATCATTATCCGGCAAAATAATTTTCAGCGGTCGATGCAATACAAGATACAAATAAGTCACCAGACTTCCCAGACTGCCGATATGATCCGAATGCGTATGGGTAATCATC
>CAUUCV010000067.1:0-4730 GCA_963543745.1 uncultured Candidatus Saccharibacteria bacterium
CAGCACCAAGTAGGCGCTTCAAAGGTAATTCCTGAGAGATACGAAGGTAAAAATCTTCACCCAGGGCATCCATGTGGGTGACAAAAGGTGTGGCATCGGCACCACCGGTGGTATGTTCGAGCACTGGAGTATTGACTTCGATAAAACCGTGCATATTCATGAAATCACGAGTAGCTTGCCAGAATTTGCTGCGACGAACCATGCGTTCACGAACCTCGGGGTTAACATTCATATCGACATAGCGACGACGATAGCGCTCTTCTTTATTAGTGAAGCCGTCACGACCTGGCATTGGGCGAAGGGATTTGGTAAGAAGTTTGACGTAATTGGTAAAAAGGGAAATTTCACCAGTTTGAGATTTGCCGACGAGACCTTCGGCTTCGATAAAGTCACCGGTATCGAGAAGTTTGAGCTGTTTGGTGCCGATAAAGCCTTCTGGGGTTTCGTCTTGTTTCATGAAAAGTTGAATTTCACCAAAATAATCACGAATTTTAACGAAGGCGAGCTTGCCAAAGCTGCGAATGGCAACAATGCGACCAGCAATAACGACCTGCTTGCCATCGAGTTTTGCAAAATTATCCAAAATTTCAGAAATCTTGGTGTTGCGATCAGAGTGAGAAGGATATGGATTAATTCCCATCTCTTTTAAGGTGGTAAGTTTTTTAAGTCGTTCGTTGCGGTAGTCGTTTAATGTAGCCATAATTTTTCTTGTTAATTAGATTTTCATAATTTCGGCTTCTTTAGCCTTGAAGAGTTCGTCGATTTTAGCACTGAAATCTTTGGTAAGATCGTCAATTTCTTTTTCGCTACGTTTCTTAATATCTTCGGAGAGATCTTCGATAGACTTGAGCTCTTTTCTAGCATCGTCACGGATTTTACGGAGAGCAACTTTAGCTTCTTCGATTTTTTGTGAGGTGGTTTTGACAATTTCCTTACGACGTTCCTCGGTGAGTGGTGGCACTGGGACACGAATTACGCGACCGTCGTCAGCTGGGTTGAGGTTGAGAGTTTGATCAGCACGAATTGCATTAGAGATACCGGCAATGGTGGATGGGTCAAATGGGGTGATTAAAAGCATAGTAGCATCAGCGATGGTGACATTGGCTACTTGATTAAGTGGCATGTATTGACCATAAGCCTCGACCTTGATGCTGGAAAGCATGTCTGGGTGAGCGCGACCAGTACGAACTTTTTTGAGTTCCTGCTGGAAGCGGTCGATGACGGCTTGAAATGCAATTTTATATTCGGTGTTATCAAACATAATTTTTCCTTATATACTTATCTATATTTTATCACATCAGAGAGAAAAATACCCCTGATTCGGGGTATTTAACTTTTAGAGTGAATTTCTGAATTCTTCGAGGCCGATAAGCTTGGTTTCGCCAGTCTTACGGTCGGTGATTTCGACTTGGTTATTTTCCAAGGTCTTTTCCGAAATTATGACGCGGTAAGGGATACCGAGAAGTTCAGAATCGGTAAGTTTTTCACCGATGCGCATATCGCGGTCATCAAGCAAGATTTCCTTACGGTGAGCATCGTGAAGCTCATTGGTAAGCTTAGCGGCTTCATCGCCAAGACCGATCAAATAATACTTGAAAGGTGCGATGTTTTCTGGCCAGACGAGACCTTTTTCATCGGCAAACTTTTCAGCAATTACGCCCATAACGCGGGAAACACCGATACCATAGCTACCCATGAAGACGGTTTTCTTTTCGCCGTCCTTATCATCGTACTTAAGACCGATTGGGTCGGAGAATTTGTAACTAAGCGTGAAGATGTTACCAACTTCAGCTGCGGCGGTCGACTCGAGATCTTCCTTCTTGATGCCTAGATCGTTCAATACCTCATCAACTACAACTTCTTCGTTCAAGACGATAGATTTATCTTTATTGTAGTAAATGATATCTTCGCCAACAGGGGTGATGGTTTGGAATTCGTGACTATATTTAGAGAATGCACCACCGGAAGCGTAGGTTTCGTAGGTACAATCACCGAGGCCAAGACGAACGTAAATACGCTTGTAGGCCTCTTCGACTTCGTGGTAGAACTTCTCGTGAGATTCTTTATCGGTCGAGAAACTGTAAAGATCTTTCATGAGGAATTCACGTGTACGTAGAATACCAGATTTGGCACGAAGTTCGTTTCTGAACTTGGTTTGGAATTGATAAACGTAGACTGGGAGGTCTTTGTAAGAAGAGATGTATTTGGTCATCAAATTGGTGAGTGGCTCTTCGTGAGTTGGAGCGAGACCCAATTCGCCGCCGGCGTTAAGTTTGGTTTTGAACCAGACATCGATAACGTCGTCGCGCCAGCGATCAGTTTTAACCCAGGATTCGGGGTTCTGAAGCGCAGTCATTTGCATCTCCTGACAACCGATAGCATCGAGTTCGTCACGGATGATGTCTTGAATTTTGTTTAATGTGATCAATCCGAGTGGTAAGAAGTCATAAACACCGGCCATTTCTTTGTAAATATAGCCAGCGCGGATGAGAAGTTCAGCGTTGCGGCTGGTTTCTTCTTTTCCTACTTCACGGAAGGTCTTGATAAATGATTGACTTAACTTCATCCTTTACCTTTCCTGTTTAAAATAATAATATTCTAATTGTATCACAGAAAAATGAAAATAACAGAGACAAGTTGACAATTTTTGGGGCTTCGTGTATTTTTTAATGAAGTAATTATATTAAAAGAAAGATTGTATTTTTTATTCCTATGAAAAAAACAGTAAGTTTAACTCAAGATGGTAAGAAAAATCTTGAGAATGAGTTGAAAAGTCTGATTAAAATGCGTCCAGCAATCGCCGATCGTTTGGCGACTGCCCGTTCTTTTGGCGATTTGAAGGAAAATCAAGAATATTCTGACGCTCGTGCGGAACAACGCCAAGTGGAAGGACGTATTTTGGAGATTCAAGATATCTTGAAAAATGCCGAAATTATCAAGGCGGCGAAGGGTGGTAAAATTGCGGTAGGTTCGACGGTAAAAATTAAGATGCTTGGTAAAGAGCATACTTATTCAATCGTGGGTGCCGTAGAAGCTGATCCGTTAAATGGTCGTATCTCAGATATTTCACCAATCGGTAAAGCTTTAATTGGTAAAAAAGAGGGTGACGAATATACCCTACCAAATGGCAATAAGGGTGAAATTCTCGAAGTTGCTTAAAATTGGATAGATTAAAAAATGAGGCCGAGTAGCCTCTTTTTTAATATATTTATTTAATTAAGGCTAGTATTAGGCCATAAATAGAAAATAAAAAGCAATGGTGTTTTTTAATACATGTAGTATAATTCCGGAATAAATAGTACCTGTGGTTTCGCGCATCAAACAGGCGACCACGCTGAGGGCGAAGACATCGACGCCGACATTCCATTGACCGTGGAGAAAACCAAAAAGAACAGAAACGGTTAAGATTGAGGTGATTAGCGAATGGTTTTTTCGAAGTTTGCCGTAGATAAGCCCGCGGTAGATGACTTCTTCAAGAATTGGTCCGACTACCACTAATGCAATAGCCGCTAGAATTTTGCCAGATGGCGAAATTAGGGTGGAATAAAGCAGCGGTTGAGCTTCGTTAAGATTAAACCATGGAAAAACCGAGAAAAGTGCGGTCAGAATGGCGGAAAAAGCGAGATAACCGAAGAAGCCGGCGAGCGCGAGCCCAATATCGGAGAAGGTGACTAAATTATTTAAGCCAAGCTCGTTACGGGTGACCGGGGCTCTGAGTGGTTTTAGATGTTTAAAAGTGAGGAGGAGAAAAAGAAAACTTAGGGTATAGACTAAGGCGGAAAAAATTGTAGCAGCGAGGGGTGTTTTTAAAGTATCGGAGCCAAGAATGACTAGCATTGGTACCCCCACAATAAATTGCGCGGCATAAAAAGTGATAATAGCTAAGATTGGAAGATAGAGGAGATCTGAGCCGGATTTTAGCGATTTGACAATTTTACTTGAAGATGAAGATTTTGATGTCATATTAATGGAAGATACGAATTAGGTCTAAAATCGTGACGAGAATAAATATGGCAAAGAGGAAGAGGAAGGTGGTGGCGATAATTTTCCCTTCCGCCTCGGTCGAGAGTTTTTTCTTGATTAGTTTTGAGATAGTAATCATGGTCCAGCGGCCGCCATCGAGGGCTGGGATTGGTAGAACATTCATGCAGGCGAGGGAGATGGAAATGATGGCGGTGAGGAAGAGTAGTTCGGTAAGACCAGCACTGACGAAGCTTGGGAAGATTATTCCAATAATACCAACTGGGCCAGAGACGGATTCGCCAGCTTTGGCAAGTTCTTGCTTGCCAGACTCTTTGGCTTCTTGATTACCGGTGATTTGTTTGGCGACTCCAGAGAAGAGATTTTTTACCATATCATAGAGACCACGGAAAGTTTCGCCGGTGATTTGGGCGGTGGTGCCAAGGCCGATGAGAGGCGCTTCGACTACGGAATAATGGGCGAGGAATTGCCCATCCATACGCATGGAAATGCCAAGAGCTGGTGAATTATCTCCTGAATTTAAGGTGACTTCGTGTTCGCTAGTAGTTTTAGTTTCTGGATCGAGGGTGCGATAGATTACAGTTTGTCCAAGATGGGATTTGTTAAAATCTTGAACATCAAGGGTGGAGGTTAGCACTTTCCAGTTATCTTCATTCTTAACTTTGGCGTCATGAATGATGGTATTAGCCTTCAGAGTACTACGACTAGCTGGAGAATCCTCGAGAATTTTATCAATATAGATTTTTGGC
>CAUUCV010000068.1:0-4678 GCA_963543745.1 uncultured Candidatus Saccharibacteria bacterium
AAGCAAAATATATTGAAAATCATCACAAGTTTCTGGATTTTCCGGGCTAAAGGCCGTCTCAGTCTCGATGCGAAAATTCGAAATTACCTCATCGGCCAGCTTCTGCCCGGTCATAATACTGAAGCGATCATTATAATATTTTTCGCCACCATCGTAAGCTAAATCGAGGTGCGCATTCTGGTTTTTGTCTAGTTCAAAATTTTTGGCATCCAGAGAAAGATAAACGTTTTTAATATTTTTACCAATAATTAATACTTTCATCTTTTCTCCACCTCTTTAAATTCACCATCCTTTAAGTTTTCTAGCGTATATCTTCCAAATTCAATGCGATGCAGTTCCACTACTTTATAACCTACCGCCAGGAAAGTGCGGCGAATTTGACGATTTCGCCCCTCACTCATTTCTACTAGAAAGGTACAGCCACTCGGGTCGGATTCTTCTTTTTTGAGGAATAATTTACTCTTACCATCCGGTAAATCAATTCCCATATCGGAAATCATTTGTTGGTGTAGCGGTGCGAGTGGGCGATTTAGTCTTACGATATAACTTTTAATCTTAAAAAATTTCGGGTGCGTCATCGAGAAAGCAAAATCACCGTCGTTGGTTAATAAAATTAACCCTGAACTGTCCTTATCGAGTCTACCCACCGTCTTCAATCCTTGGTATTTTTCGGGCAAAAGTTCAAAAAGGGTCGGCGTCTCACCCTGGCGTTTCTTGGAGCAAACATATCCTACGGGCTTGTTTAAGATTAGGTAGGTGAAACCTTTACGCTGAGTAATTTTTTGACCGTCCAAAAAAATCTCATCTCTAGTTTCATCGAACCGACGACCTAGTACTGCGACTTCCTGGTTAATCCTCACGCGACCGTCCGCGATTAGATTATCGGCTTCGCGACGTGAAACGCCAGTTTGTTCGGCTAAAAATTTATTTAATCTATACATTACCTAAAAATGGGTTAGGGTTATTGATTGGTGGCTGGACTGGTGCGACGGGCTGAGTTTGAACTGGCTGAGCTTGGGTGGCTGGCTGTGTCGGAGTGATCGGTTGAGCTTGCGTAGCTGATTGTGCAGATGCAAAAGGTTGAGCTGGCACGGCTGGTTGCGCTGATGAGATAGACTGCATCGGAGCTTGTGTCTGCATTGCAATTTCGGCCGGCGAGACTGATTGTGTTGGTGTTGCGACTGGAGTTTGTGCTGGCGTAGCCGCGAATTGAGTCATCATATTATCTGTGGTCGGAGCGGTTGCTGCGGTAGTCGGTGCGCCATTTGTGTCATTTAAGACTTCATGTACGGCATTTACCACATCTTCGATACCGACTTGGGATTTCACGAGGAAACGATCCGCACCAAGCGATTCGCCACGGGCTTTTTGGTCATCCGCTGAAAGCGCGGTCATCATAATGACCTTGATATTAGCAGTTTCTGGTGTCGAACGCAGAATATCGAGCATGTCAAAACCTGAAATCTTTGGCATCATCACATCGGAAATAATTAAGTCTGGACGCTCTTTTACGGCTAGAGCTAGAGCTGCTTCACCGTCACCAGCCGAGGCAATCTCGTAGCCCTCCGCCGTTAATCTAATTCCGTAAATCTCGCGTAAGCTTTGGTCGTCTTCAACTAATAAAATTTTTGTCATCTTCTCTCCTTACTTATTTAAGATGTTTGGGTTAGTTGGCATAATTGGTGGGGTAGGCATAGTGGGGTTAATCGGTGTAGCTGGAGTCGGGGTAGGATTGGCTGGTGTAATCGGAGTCGAGACTGGATTGACTGTTGCGGCTGGAGTTGGGTTGGGATTAATTGGCGCGGTCGGTATGCTTTGTGCATTTGGTATAGTTGACGAAGCTGGTGTGTTTTGAGCTGGAGTAGCGCTGTTCTGTAGGAATGGATTGGACTGCATGGCTGATGCTGCAGGAGTTATCGGAGCTGCAGGTGCGGATGATGCGGTTGGCTCAGTTGGAGCTGGCGCTGGCGTTTGAACCGGCATAGTCGACGCTGTTGGCGTCTGTGCTGGCGCTGGTGTTTGAATAGGCGCGTTCGTCATTGTTGGTGTAGTCGCTGGCTCCTGAGTTGGTATAGTCGACACTGTTGGTGCTTGCATAGGTGCTTCAGTTTGAATCGGCGTATTCATTGTTGTCGATACTGGCGCTGTCACTGGGGTCGGAGCGGTCGTCTCGGTCGAGTACTGCATTGGCGCCGGGTTTTGATTTTCATTAGCCGGGGTTTGATTTTCATTAGGGGAAGAGTCTTTAGGAACAGAAGCAGCAGAATTTTGTGGCGTCATTGCCTGAGTATTGGCTTCAATCTGTTTGCGGCGCAAATATTCTTCGTAGGTGAGACGAGGGAAGGCTACATAAAAAGTCGAGCCTTCACCGAAGGTACTTTCTACCCAAGTCAAACCACTCATGGCTTCCACACGTTCCTTCACGATATAGAGACCTAGTCCCGTTCCGCCAATCGTACGAGTTTCGGAATTATCCGCACGATAGAATTTCTGAAAAACATGCTTGCTATCTTCCGGGGAAATACCAATACCAGTGTCTGTTACATTAATCAAAACACGGTCGCCATCACCACGTACATTCACCCAAATGCCACCCCCGTTATTGGTATATTTAATTGCATTTTCAATCAAATTATTAATAATCTCACGCAAAAAATCCACATCAACCGCCGCAAAAACTTCTTGATTAATCACGCGTCCGCCATTCATATTGGCGGAAGAGGAGGAGCCAAAGGTGAAATGAATATTTTTTTCGCTCATCTTCGGAATTTGACCTTCGGCAATCGAGCGGACCGTCGAAGTTACCTCAATCGGCGTGAGGTGTGCTTTGATTCTTTTATCATCGAGCTTGGTTACATCGAGAAGATCTCTGAATAATTTACCAAGATGTTGAGAAGATTTATGTGCCTCTTCTAGATACTTTTTCGCGCGTTCGTCGATCGTGGCGGTTTTTGGATTTAAAGCCAATCCCAGATACCCTTCAATCGACGCTACTGGTGTGCGCATTTCATGAGAAGCTGTCGAAATAAATTCGGTTTGCTCACTCTCGGCCTCCAGTTCGGAAGTAATATCATAAAAAGTTACGATGCGCTCATTTTTAGGTGAATGCGCGGTAATAATCTTGAATGCCACGGGCTTTTTCTGACCCTGCAGATTAACCAAAAAATATTCCCGCGTGGTGTAATTTTGGCCATTATTTACCGCATAGAAAACCAGGTTATTTTGCGCTGGAATCACCACGCCTTGGCCGTTTTCTAATTTCAAAATATCTTCTAATTTAGCCCCCAAGAAGTTTTGCGCCATTTGCCCGCCCAGTAGACTCACCGCAGCTGGATTAATGTATTCAATTACTCCAGTTGGCAACACAATAATTACGCCACTATCAATCGTATTTAGTACGAGATTGGCTAAAATTTCTGCACTCTCCGCACCAGCCACCGCGCCACCAGCACTGTTCGCGCCCGCCTGTGCGCCCGGTCCTTTTTTAATAAAATCAAAGATACTCATTAAGCTTATTTTAGCATAAACTTATTGGTTCAGTGCAAATATATGTTAAAATCGATGTATGAATAAGGACACTTTTTACATCGAGCCCGAGGATGATATTACTGATATTATCAACCATATCAAAGCTTCCAAACAGAAAATTATTGCACTTGTTCCACCGAAAAAGTTGAACGTTCTGCGCAGCTCTATTAACCTTAAACTAATCGCTCGTACTGCAAAAATGCACGACAAGGCCATCGTGGTGGTCACCACTGATCCTACCCTCATGAAAATGGCGGCGCTTTCTAGTCTACCTTTTGCTAAGAATTTAAACTCGCGCCCGACCTTGCCTTCTGAATTTAATGAAGCGGATCTCGAATATCCAGCTAAGGCCAAGAAGGCGTGGGTAAATGATGAAATTGAAATTAACGAAAAAGCCGCACCTACTAGTAGTGTTTCTCGTGTCCGCACTACTAATGAAGACGCTGCTAATCGTGCGAATACCACCTCGAATCTGACGAAAAATTCCACGATGAATCTGGATTCTGAAGAAGTCGCGAAGAATTCTGAAGATGAAGAAGATTTTGATAATCAACCAAAAAAGATTCTCACTCTCGACTCCTTGAAAAACCGTATTATTATCGGTGTAGTGGCTGCGGTTCTTTTGATCGGTAGCTTCATCTGGGCTTTTATCTTGGCTCCAGCTGCCAAGATCTCCGTTAAAATTAAGACCATCGCCGAGAATTTCTCCGAAAATGTTTCTTTTGTCACTGATGCCAAACAAGCTGTCTCGAAAGATGGTAAATTCTTCCTCGAAACTGCTAGTTTAGAGAAGAACTCTGAGGTTGAATTTGAAGCTACTGGTGAGAAAAATGTTGGCGATAAGGCTACTGGTGAATTACGCCTCATTGCTACTTTCGACATGTCGACTACTACGGCTACGGCTTCTAGGCCAGATGTTGCGACTGTCCCTCAAGGTTCCGCTTTTGCCTACCGTAACCTTAACTTCTTAACTAATCAAGAGGTCAAGATTTCTTGGGATGGCTCAATTTCGAATTGTGACGCCGGTCGCCACAATGGTAAATGTCAGGTGGCTAAAACCGTGAAAGCTACCGCAATCGAAGGTGGTGCGAAATATAATATTGAAGCTGTTAGCTCCGGCTGGCAATCTTCCGTGGCTGGGGTTGAGGGC
>CAUUCV010000069.1:0-4653 GCA_963543745.1 uncultured Candidatus Saccharibacteria bacterium
GACCGCGATCATATCCCGTACTCGCGATTCTTAACCAATACAGATCCAACCTACCCAACCAATAACTCTCCTACAAAACTAAAAGCTGGAGACAACGAAGTTTATGGTTGCGGCAAAAGTTCTGGCGTCTATATTTTTGTTTACAATTTCTATAATAAAAATTCTAGAAAAGCTACCGGCGCAGCTGCAGTGCCATTATTTTACAAGAATTACTTAAAACACAAATCCAGTGCAAACTATAATTTTATGCAAGGAGCAGGTAGTCGCAAAACAAACGATGAAGTTAGAAGAAACTATACCTATGAAGATCGCGACGGCAAACCTGACCCGATCGAAGTAGAAAAATGGAATCGCGGTGAATTTTCTTGGTTCTGCACTAGAGACACTATTATTGAAGAAGATGACGATAAAAACAAACCTGAACCCCCAGCCACAGCTACCAACACCACTTGTAGTCAAATTTCTGGAGTTGAAGGTATGTACTACAAGGGAACTACCGGCGCAGATACTGGCGTAATTAACCATTCTTACACTGGTTCCTTAGGCTATAATTCTTGGCAGAAAAATCTCAAAGGAAAAAACTTCGTCCTCGCAAGACCAGGAGATCGCGTGCAATTTTATGAAACTTTTTGTTTTCCAGTTCAACAAGTTGGGCGGCAAACCAAAAATCAGCAAGTCAAATACACCGAGGCTCCACCGGCTAGTCAATTCGAAATTTTCGCCGAAAAGAATGGCGGTAGAAACAATAATTATCTTTTTGGTGATTCACCAGTTCATGATGGACAAATTCACTCTATCAATAATAGTAGCGCAAAACCAATAACTGGAAGCGGTATCACCGCTGAAGATTATGGATTCACCGCACTTTCGCCTACCCAAAAAGCTTCCTCTAACTATTCCTGTGATACTCGTTATTATAAAATCAATACACCTAAACTTACAGTTGGCTATCAAATACCCGGATTTCTCGATTATCAATCCGGTTGTGATTCTGCCGCCAAGACTGGGAACACCACGGAAGTTGGCACTGTAATTTCTCAAGGTATTCGCTATAACAATCTTCGTGCTTGGTATCATGAATACACCACCTGGGAAAAAGAAAATAAACAAGTCAACCATTATCAAAATGATTCCTATGAAAGTGCTGTAGATGGCGGGAGTTTGGGTTCGTGGGGTCATCAGACAAATCTCAAAAAAAGGAGACCTGTACCCGGCTCCAAATGTACGCCAACCCCTAATGGATGCAGTAGGCCAAAAGAAGATTATTATATTAGAAAATACATTGACGATACCGTCTCCACCCGCTCCGACGGCCAAGATACCTACCTTGAGAAAAAATCCTCTGTCTACACCCCATATAATTTCAATACTTCTATCCATAGCTATATCGAATCCTCCCAAGGCGGTGTTGGTTTTATCGGTAATAAAATCAATATTAGCGCCAATTACGGCGTCACCCCACGTGAGAATACACTAATTTCTAAAACCCCATACGCCACCCATACTCGTCCCGATCAAACCGTCAAAGTCTACGAAATGATCGTTGATGAAAACTATCCAGAATCCAAACTCCAAGAAGAAACTCGCACCAGCAATACAATCTGTAGTGGTACCGAACAATGCAATCTAGTCGACGAATTTTCAAAAACCATAAACACAAGCGGTAATTTTTCCGGTGAAAAAAATAATACTGAGTTATACGAACGCACTATCCCAGACAATCTCCCTGGCGCTGGTCTCGGCAAAAAATATTGCACCCGCTCCGTCATCTGGCCAGCCGCTTCTCACGACTCAGCCGAAAACACTATCGAGAATAACACCAGTGGCTCTGCGATGAATGGCGGTAATAATCAATATCACATTTCCGCCGCTTCCTGTGTTACACTTGCCAAGAAGCCAAATTTCCAAGTTCTCGGTGGCGGAATTTACACCAATGGCTCCATTATTACCTCAGTTTCCAATAAAGCCGTCGGTGGTGGTCTCGGCGCCTACCCATCTGCTGCCACTAAACTTTTCGGTTCTTGGACGGAATTTAGCGCACTAGCTGCTGGCAAGGTCAACGGCTTTGGCACTGGCGCCATTCAAGGCTACGAAGAAAACTACAACTTCAATCTGCCAAATGGTGGCGCAGATTCCGCAAGTAATCAAATCGCCTTAAGTCCACTCACGGTTTCGAACAATAATAAATCTGGCGAATCCGGTATCTCCCGCATCGGCTCCGCCGTTCTCGCCCGTCTCAAGGCCCGCTTCCGCGATACCATCATCCGAAATTCTTCTAATACCATCACCAGCCTCACCTCTAATGAAACTTCCGCAAAGAACTATCTCGGTCTCTCCCAGCTCTACCACCAGGGAGACACCAGTCTCAGCGCCATGAATAGTACCGCTAATTTCTATCAATTCGATCGTGGCGGCAACCTCATTGCCAGAAGCAATACTACAGGTGAGAAGCTCATGAATACCCTCGCCATGTACGTCGATGGCACTCTTACGATCGATCGCAATATCAATATCGCTCACGAAACCTACAACGCCGTAGACGACTTCCCGCAAGTTCTCATCTTTGCTAAGAAGATCAATATCACCAGCAATGTCACCAACATCGATGCCTGGCTGATCCTCGATGAAGATTATGGCGACAACCAAATTGACACCTGTTCCGATAATCACTACCCGAACGCTCTCTCTTGCAACGAAACTCTTACCATCACTGGTCCAGTTTTCGCTAGAAAACTCATTCTTAACCGCACTGCTGGATCCCATACTGGTGGCGGCCGTGCTGCCGCTCACCCACTTCAAACCGGCCCGACCGGTACCTACTACGCCGAAGGCTCCATCCACCCTGCCGAAATCTTCACCCTCCGCGCCGATGCCTACTTCTGGGCCTACCGCCAATCCCTCAGTAGCGGCCAAGCCTACATGGTCTATTCTCGTGAGATTGCACCAAGATACTAAAATCCGGATTTTTCTCTATACAAAATCCATAAATTATGTCATAATATATAGAATGTTAAGAACTGGAAAAAAATTTAGCAAACCTTCACTTTCACGCGTCATTAACGGCGACGTCACCCTGAAGGAAATCGATACCAAAAAGCCACGCCATCGCTTGGATCACTTTTTGGTCGAAAAATACCCAGACTATAATCGCAATACCTTGCAAACCTTCATTAAGTCCGGCTACGTCACGATTAATCGAACTCCAGTCACCAAGCCAAATACTGCAATTAATGAAGAGGATATTATTGAGCTAAATCTCCCAGATTTTCTAAAAGACTCTAACGTCAAGGCTACCGCTGTCGAAAATCTTAAACCGAAAACCGTTTACGAAGACGAGAATGTCATCGTGATCGAAAAACCAGCTGGCTTACTCAGTATGGCTAAAGGCGCCGTTACATTAGAGCCGACCCTCGAAGATTACGGTCTCCTCGTCCACCGTCTCGACCGCGACACTTCCGGCGTAGTGATTTTGGCTAAAAATCCAGAGACCCAAACCTTACTTCGCAAACAATTCCAGGATCGCAAAACTCATAAAACCTACTACGCTATTATCGAAGGCGCCCCGAAATTATCTGCTGCGCGCATTAATTTGCCAATTCAACGCAACCTCAAGCATCCAACTACTTTTGTTGTGGAAGCTGGCGGCAAAGAATCCGAGACCTTCTACGAAGTAAAAGCCACCAAGAAGTTTAATCTCGCCGACGTTCAAGAAATCCAAAAACTAATTCAAGCTCACTCAGAATATTCTGGTAAAGAATTCAAGGCAGGGAAGACTTACTCTCTCGTCATGCTTCGCCCAACCACTGGTCGCACTCATCAACTTCGCGTCCACATGAATTACCTCGGCACCCCAATCGTCGGCGACCGTGTCTACGGTTCAGCTAAGCCAAATACCACCGATCGTCTCTATCTACATGCCGCCTCTCTCAAAATCACCATTCCAGAAAGCCGCCGCGTTACTTTCACTACCGATCTTCCACCAGAATTCCAAATCTTTAATCAATAGGATATATAAAATCCTCTTCGTAAAACCCGCACCTTTAGCGAGTTTTACTTTTTCCTAAACTACGTTAACACTTCTAGCGGTTTTTGCTTTTTATAAACTAAGTTAACACTTCTAGCGGGTTTTGCTTTTTTCTAAACTAGACTACAATAGAAGTATGTACTTCGAGAATCTTTCAGAAATCCCTGCTTTAGCCTCCGCTTATTCTTCCACAATTTTTAATCTTGAAAAAAATCCTAATATTCGCACCACTTATCTCATCGAGCCGGACGAAAAAGATAATAATAAGATCCCAGTTGAAGCCATTCGCGAAATTTTAACCCATCTAAACAGCATTCAAACTTCCGATATTTTCGTAGTGATCAATCACGCCGAAACTCTCACACCGAGTGCCACTTCCGCTCTACTTAAAACCCTCGAGAAACCCAAGAACAATTAACATCTCGCACTTTTTACTAAAAATCCGAACCGTTTACTCGATACTATCCGTTCACGTTCCGCGATTTTTTATCTCAAAGAGAAAGATTATCTAAAAACCGCACCCGAAGCCGACCCCAAAATTTTCGAACTTGCCAAAAAATTACTCGTGATAAGCACCAAGGATCTCCCCGCCCTCGCAGACGAAATTATTAAATCTACCCCGAAAACCA
>CAUUCV010000070.1:0-4635 GCA_963543745.1 uncultured Candidatus Saccharibacteria bacterium
AATAACGCCGACCTAAATCAAATACAAAATCAATTCGGCATCCCTCCGATGCCACCAACCGATAGCGCAATGCCAGCTTTTGATCCTGGCGCAACTTTTGGTGTACCGACAGAAACTATTACCGGTAATAGTACTAATTCTGCCCCAACTTTCGAAAATAATGGAGCTTCACAAGTCATGCAAGATTTAACTAATCAAGGTCCAGCCCCAATTTTGGAGCCAACCGAAAATACTAATGCGGAAAATACTTTCGCCGCCCCAGCTATGGATTTGAGCAATCTAGGTGTAGAGAGTACAGCTGAAAAACCTGCAGAAGCGACTACTGAAGTAAATACCGAAGCTGCAGCGCCAGCAATCAATCTCGAGACTGCCGCTCCAGTAACCCCTGAAGCTGCAAATGAAGATAGCAAATTAGAAGACGTAAAGAAGCAAATGCTGCAAGATCTTTATCCATTGATGGATAAAATCAAAATCAACCCTGATCAAAAATTCAAAGTCTACAAACAAATGATCGAGTCGACCGGTGACAAAGAAATGATTACTGCCGCCTACGATACCGCTAAGAGTTTGACCGATGAAACCGAGCGCGCAGAAGCATTACTCTATCTCATCGAAAAAGCTGACAATTAAATAAAAAAGGAGGCTAACGCCTCCATTTTTTATTTAATACATACCTCCGCCCATGGCTTCTGGTTCGGATTTTTCTGGAATATCGACAATGAGAGCACCCATAGTGATGGCAGTGGCCGAAATACTAATGGCATTCTGGACAGCTTCACGAGTAACACGAGCTGGGTCAATAACACCGGCTTTCTTCAAATCTTGCAAGCCTTTTTCTGGTTGCATGACGTTAATACCAAAGCCTGGTTTAGCCTTTTCAACTTCAGAAAGGAGAGCTTGAGAATTCAAACCAGCATTTTCGGTGATGTGAATAAATGGCGCTTTAAGAGCATTCTTCACGATCTTAGCACCGAGATCAGAATCATCTAAGGTATTCGCAAGATTGACTAGAGTGACACCACCACCAGCCACAATTCCCTCATCCAGGGCAGGCTTGGTGGCAGCCACGGCATCATCAACACGATATTTTTTCTCGTCGATTTCAGTTTCGGTAGCACCACCAACTTTAATCACCGCAACCTTGCCAAGAAGAGCGGCGGCACGCTTATTAAATTGTTCACGGTCATAATCAGAGGTGGCAAGATTGGCTTGAGATTTAATCAACTCAATACGGGCCTTAACTTCCTTACTATCGCCATTACCACTGATAATAGTCGATTCATCCTTAGTAGCGATAATTTTCTTGGCAGAACCTAAGAGGTCAAGATCGGCGTCTTCGAGTTTCATGCCACGTTCCTCGGAGATAACAGTGGCACCAGTGAGAACAGCGATGTCTTCGAGAATTTCCTTACGACGGTCACCGAAGGCAGGAGCTTTCAAAACGAGAGTATTAAAGACACCCTTAAGTTTATTTAGGACGAGGAGTGAGAGAGCTTCCCCGCTAACTTCTTCGGCAATGATCACGAGATCTTTGCGACCAGATTGCATGACTTTTTCAAGAATTGGCAGAATTTCATTATTGGAAGAAATTTTCTTGTCGGTGAGGAGAATGAGCGGCTTATCAAAAATCGCTTCTTGACGATTCACATCGGTGACGAAGAATGGAGAGCTGTAACCTTTATCATAGCTAAAACCTTCGACGATTTCCTGCTCCATTTCGAGACCTTGACCTGGCTCGACAGTCACCACGCCGTCTTTACCGATTTTAGAAATCACGCCAGCAATCAATTCACCAATGGCGGCATCACCAGCTGAAATAGTAGCGACTTCGGTAATTTTCTTACTATCACCAGTGATTTGCTCGGCAGCTTGATTAATTTTTTCGACGATTTCTGTGCCAGCTTTTTCGATACCAGCACGAAGTTCCATTGGATTAACCCCAGCTGTGATCAACTTATTGGCTTCACTTAGAATATTATAGGTGAGGACAGTAACAGTAGTAGTACCATCGCCAGCCACCTTATTTAGTTTCTGAGCGGCGGACTTGATCAACTTAGCGCCAACCTGCTCGCCGAGATTAGCCTCTGTACTGCCAAGGTCGACCGCTTCCGCGACGGTCACACCATCGTGGGTGATGGTTGGATTGCCATAAGACTTTTCGATGACCACGTTTTGACCTTTAGGGCCAAAAGTCACTTTCACGGCGTCATAAAGTTGCTTGGCGCCGCTCAAGATTTTTTCACGAGATTCTTGTGCATAAAAAATTTTCTTTGCCATAATTCTCCTTATTTAATAATTGCTAAAATATCCTCTTCACGAACGATGAGATATTCTTGAGATTCGAATTTCACATCGGTAGTAGAGTATTCTTTGAAAATAATTTTGTCACCGGCTTTGACGTTTTTGACATCTGGGCCAACGGATTCAACGATGGCGTAGGCTGGTTTTTCATTTTGATGGCCAGCGAGAAGAATTCCAGATGCAGTTTTTTCAGCAGGCTCTGCTTTTTTTGCAACGACACGGTCACTTAATGGATGTAGTATCATGTTCCTCCTGTTTGATGGTTATATATCTATTGTAGTCGAAAAATTAGCACTGTCAAGCTTTGAGTGCTAATTCTTATAAAAATCTGGTGTGGTATAATTTAGTAAAGAGGTATTATGAAAATTAAAACATTTTTGATGGATAATTTACCGGATTATAATCGCCTAGTGATTCCCTATCATCTGGGAAAAGCAGTGCTAGCGGCAGAAAAATATCATTTTCCGGGTAAGAAAATGCGTGTGATCGCAGTAACAGGAACTAATGGCAAGACTTCCACCTGCTTTCTGATTTGGAAGATGCTAAACCATGCGGGTTATAAAACTGGACTGATGACGACAGTGGCTTGGGGAGTAGATAAGCTGGAAGAACAGATCGAGCATATGACGACAGTGGATGCGGAAACGCTAAATTATCGCATGAATGAGATTGAAAAACAGGGGGCAGAATTCTTAGTACTGGAAGTCACATCGCACGCTTTAGCGCAACATCGAATTTTCGGGGTGCCAATCGAAATTGCAGTGGAGACCAATGTGACCCACGAACACCTTGATTATCACAAAACTTTCGAAAATTACCGCGCCACAAAGGCAAAATTATTCAAAATGGCGAAGGCGGGCGTAATTAATGAAGATGACGGCTCCTGGTTATACTTCGCCACGAAAGTTTCAAATTATATCACATATGGTATAAAACACGGGATGTTGCAAGCAGAGGAAGTGGAAGAATCAGCCAGTGGCGTGAAATATATCGTGAATCCAAACACGCGTGGGATTAATCATCAATGGAAAAACACCACGAAGTTACCACGTTTCAAAATCGAAACTCAAATTCCGGGAACTTTCACGGTTTATAATTCCCTGGCCGCTACAGCAGTGGGGTTGATTCTCGGACTTTCAGAAGAGCAAATTCATGATGGTATATACAGCCTAGAGTCAGTTGAAGGACGAATGAATCGCATCGATGAGGGGCAAGATTTTACCGCGATTGTGGACTATGCACACACGCCGGATGCATTCTTAAAAGTCTTCGAAGCAATCAAATCCGCGCGCACAGAGAAAACCAAGGTAATTTCCCTGTTTGGCGGGGCGGGACGACGCGACGAATCGACACGTGAAGAGCGCGGAGAGATTGGCGCAAAAAATAGTGACTATATCGTGGTAACCGAAGATGATTCACGCGATGAAGATCCACAGATGATTATGGAAGAATTTGCGAAAGGCGCTGAAAAACAGGGGTACGTGCGCGAGAAAAATCTCTTCCTGATTCAAGATAGAAAAGAAGCTATTCGTAAGGCTTTGAGCTTAGCCAAAAAGAATGACATCGTATTAGTGCTGGGCAAGGGTCACGAAAAAACCATTCTGAGGGGAGACAAGGCGGTGCCTTTCGAAGATATTAAAGTGACAAGTCAGTTACTAAAAGAAATGCAAAAGTAGCAAGTAGTAAAAAATAAAAAAAGACACCGTGAAGGTGTCTTTTTGATTATTCAGTTTCTTCCTGATTAACTTCGAAATCAGCAATACCGTTAATGATGTGCTCTTTTGAAAGATTGAGCGCTTGGCCGATAGTAGCGGCACAGGCCATGTAGGAGATATTCGGTTCCCCGGTGAGGAAGGAAGCAACATTGAAGCGATAACCGTGATAGTTTAATTCAGCTTCAGAGCCTTTCTTATAAAGCTTACTATTTTCAATACGCAAATCTGAATTATAATCCGTACCGTAGGTCAAGGTATTGGTCACGCCCTTAAATACGGCAAAATCAAGATAATGGCGGTCGTCACGATTAAGCACGACTGAATCTGGATTCATGGAGAATAAAGTATTTTCGGCTTCGAGATATTCCTCAGCGGTGAGATCAGAAAGACTGGCTGGGACAAAATCCGTCAAAGCAGCGACCTGAATTGGCATCTTATAAAAGACATCCTTGCGCAAAGAATGAGCTGGCGCCGTCAAAACCAGATAATCGACATCAGCCTTCCAAGCGTCCTTAATAAACTTATAGAGATTACCAACCTTAATTTCTTCATCGGAAGCTAAGATTGCTGGACGAAAACCAGCCTGCTTCAACATGTAGTAAACATAATAAGCGGTCAC
>CAUUCV010000071.1:0-4609 GCA_963543745.1 uncultured Candidatus Saccharibacteria bacterium
ATTTACGTTGTACTTTTGGCTAAGATATACACGAAATCTCTTCAAGTCAACATTCCAGGATGGATTGGTCTTGAAAGTGCCAAGCTTAAGGTTTTGTCCGTCGATGAAAGCCTGATTATTCATATCTATATTGTATCATGAGGCGCAAGATGCATTGACATTGTTGCCTTTAATAAGGCTTATTCATTGGCTATTCATAACGTAGCTGGCAATACATAAGATATGTTTGTAGTCCTCGGCTAGACGCACACCATTAAAATAGCCCCTTATGGAGTTCTTTTTTTATTAAACCTTTAATACCATCTCTAAATCATGACGCATAAAACCATTTTTTTCGTAGACAGCTACCGCATGCTTATTATCAGATAGGACCAATAGTCGTATACTGGTACAATTTTTTGATATAAAATAATTTTTCATTTCGTCGAGTAGTTGCTGTCCAGTGCCACCTCCTCTATATTCTGGCTTCACAAATAGTAGGCCAACCCAGCCCTCTTTGGAAGGATTATGCGTTAAATCATAAAAAGTATCGTCACCCTTTTTATGTTCAATTATTACTCCTTGAATAAATCCAATAATTCGATCTTTTTCTTCAGCAACAAAAATTTTGCCATCCATATTATTGGCATCATCTATCATCTTTTGCATATAGTGACGGGCGTCCTCAATGCTTTTATATGGTAGAGAATCGCGTGTTTTATCAATTTCTGAAAAATACTCTTGTAGCTCAAATTGCATTTCTACTAAGTCATTGAGGTCGGTTGTTTTCATTTCTCTAATCATTTTTTGCTCGCTTATAAAATATTTATTTAATTTTCTAATAAGTCCTCTGTCCAGGACATCCGCCTAGCACATTACTCATGGCGGATTTTTCGGCTTCTGTTACCCAGAGATTATATTTTTTCTTAACTGAAATCTGGCGTGCCACATATTGGCAACGAAAACTCTTATTCTTCGGTAGCCAACTCGCCGCATCGCTATCAGATTTTTGTTGGTTGGCTGGCCCATCCACTGCGGCGAGATTTAGTGGATCAGTCGCAATCTGAAATCTGATATCACTGCTGAGATATTGCGCCCCTTTTTGCCAGGCATCCGAGAGCGCCACGATGTGGTCAATCTGGATTTTCTTACCAATCTCTTCACGACTCGAAAAACTCATCCAAGTTCCGGTGTACGGTTCATAAAAACTTCCCGAAATTACGTTGCACTTTTGGTCGGTCTTCGCTGTCTCGCCAAAATCCCGCTTCAAGATCCGTTGTCTCAAGTTGCATCCCTCAATCTCTGGCCAATTCTTATAAAATTCTGTGCGTTTATAACCAGTCTTTGGCGCGCGACCCTTAACTTCGAGATTAGACAAGACCTCACTAGTTAGTGGTTTGGAATTAGAGGTATCGGTGCCATCCGTGGAGTTAACAGTACTAGGTTTGTCTGGATTGTCTTGGCTTTCTGTGTGGCTAGTATCGCTCACGCCGCCATGCTCGTCGGGCTTAATACTTTCACTCTGCTGCTCAGAGTGGACCGGCGTGTAATTATAAGATTTTGGATTTAGCGCCACTGTCAGCAAGAACAAACCCAGCAAGCTTAGGCCGGTTACTACACGTCTTTTGAGTAAGCGTCTATTCTGCATCTAAGTCAAACCTTAATAAATTAATTTTACTTAAAGCGCTTTGCGTATTCTACCACCGAAGCCAAATCTTCATCTTTAGTAAAATCAGCCGAGTCATCAATTGCAAGGAGGGAACTTAGGAGTACGCGCGCATCGAGTAAGCCGGAAATTTTACCAGCTTCATCCACCACCACAAAAGCTTGCGCATGTGAACGTAGTAAGGTGAAAAGCGCTTCGTAGAGTGGGTAATCTTCGGAAAGATAGACGATTTTGCGATCCATAAAAGCCGAAGCCTGATCAGTGTCTTTAATATCAAGCTGGAAGAGTGTCTTGGCGTGTAAAATTCCACTTAATTCACCACGGCGATCGACTACAGGGAACTGGCTCTGGCCTGATTTATAGAGTCCAGAAAGCGTTAGTGGTCCCATGTAGTCTTCTTCACCCACGAATTTTAGTTCCGCCTTTGGTGTCATAATATCGGAAACTTTTTTACTATCAAAACTCATCACCTTACCAAGAGTTTCTTTTTGACTAGCTGAAAGCACCGAGCTTGGCATTTTATTAATTAACCAAACAAAATCTTCCGTAGTCTCTGGGATGAATACTTCTGGCATAGTAACCGCTTTTAATTCTGCGGCACCAATGTAGTAATTGGTATTGTTCAGATAATCTGTCGCCTCTTCGCGTCTAGTTAAGGTCTCTTCAGTTTTCTCGTGATTGATCATGCCATCGCCATCAGTGTCGGTGGCGCGAGTCGCTTCAAGCTCAGAATTCGAAAAATGATTGTTGACTAAATTAGCTCCACCAAATTGGCTGAGCGCGCTAGTCTCATGTGCGGTCTCTATTGACTCATTTTCTGCTTTATTAAATTTACGATCGAAAAATCCACGCTTCATTGGCCCCTCGAAGGAGTCCGCTTCTTCATCACCGTCTTTGCGGCTCAAAAATTGTTTAATCGCACCGAAAAAAGCCGCTAATTTCACACCGATTTTCTCAAACCAGACTTTTAATCCATGGGAAGATTCTTCACCACTGAACACTCCGGTCGCGTTTTCTTGTTCGCCGCTAAAATCGGTCCTATCTTCTGTTGTATCTGTCATATTCGCCTCTGACACGGCTCCTCCTTTAGTCTAAAATGTTACAACTTAGACAAAATATGCTAATATTTATATTATACAAAAAATCTACCAAAAGTAGAAATTAGGAGGAAAATGCAAAAACTGATTTATGGACTTTTAGGGGTGCTCGCTGTTGGATTCTTGTGGCTCTGCGGTAATGCTGTTACCTCAAATCTTGCTTATGATAATTGGATTAAGGGTCTTGACAAGAATAAATATATTGCGGCCGATGAGCGTAATGGCAATATGGGCGATAATTATGAAGGCAATAAAGACGCTAAGGTGATTATCTCTGAATATGCCGACTATCAGTGCCCATTCTGTTCCACAGTTTTTCCATATCTCTCTGATATTGTGAAAGAATATGATGGCCAAGTGGGTTTAGTTTTTAGAAGTTACATCTTGAGTTATCATCAAAACGGTACCGCCGCGGCTTCGGCGGCTAATGCCGCTGCTCTTCAAGGCTACTGGGAACCATATGCTAAGAAGCTCTTTAAAGAACAATCAAATTGGGAATCCCTCTCTGCCTCTGACCGTGACAATCATTTCCGTGAATATTTTGTCGAAGTGACCGAAGGTAAGGGTGATACAGAAAAATTCCTCAAGGATATGAATTCCGATGCCGTGAAGCAAAAAATCAAAGCCGATATGGCCATCTCGAAGCGTCTCGGTGTCAATGAAACCCCAACCATCTATATTAATGGCAAGGCCTTTGAACTTCCTTCCGCCAAGGAAAAAGAATTTAAGGAAAAGCTCCGCGAAGTAATTAACCAAGAGCTAAAATCTTAGTTTAGGCATATACTAGTAGTATGAACCGCAATTTTGATCCGGATTATCTGGCCACTAATCATCCACCCACCTTTTTCTTTTACGATTTGGAGACCTCCGGCATCAATCCGCGTGAGGATCGCATCATGCAATTTGCTGGTCAGCGCACCGATTTAGAATTTAACCCCATCGGCGATCCAGTTAATCTCTTCGTGCGTCTAGATGAAGATACTTTACCTAGCCCTTACGCTATCGTTACCACCAATATCACCCCGAATGATACGCGTATGGATGGCCTTTCGGAGCCTGAGCTTTGTAAAATTTTGCAAGAGGAAATCTTCACTCCGAATACTATTATTTGTGGCTTTAATTCCGTGCGCTTTGACGATGAATTTATTCGCTATCTGTTTTGGCGTAATTTTTACGATCCATACACTTGGCAATACCTCGATGGTCGTAGTAAATTCGATATTTTGGATGCTGTGCGCATGGTGCGTGCACTCCGGCCAGAGGGGATTAATTGGCCAGTTGCCGAAGATCCTAAAACTGGCGAGAAAAAACCGACCAACCGCCTCGAGCTCCTCACCGCCATGAATGGCATTACGCACGAACATGCCCATGATGCGCTTTCGGATATTTATGCCACGATCGCCGTAGCAAAAATTATTCACGAAAAGCAGCCAAAACTTCTCGATTTTCTCTTAAAACTACGCGACAAGAAACAGCTTCTGCGTTTTCTGAATGCCACAAACCTTTCTGTTGATTCCGCAACGTCTTTTGTTTATACTAGTGGTCATTATTCGAGCAAAACCAATCACACCACGGTAGCCATACCAATTGCCCCTGGGAAAAATCAAAATATATTGGTTTTCGATTTACGCTACAATGTTGAGGAAATTTTTCAGGCGGAAAAGGAATTCAAGCCCGAAGAAAAAGTCAGTCGAGCCGGTAAAAAATACCAGACATGGTTCGATTTTTCGAAATATATCAAAGAACTAACTCCGAGTAAATGTCCAGCAGTCGCGCCACTCTCAGTTTTAGACGTGGAAAGTACCGAATCTAGCTCGAATGGCATCGAGGAATTTCCGGTCGGCACCACGGGTTGGCAGAAAATTAA
>CAUUCV010000072.1:0-4507 GCA_963543745.1 uncultured Candidatus Saccharibacteria bacterium
TCGGTAACGTTAAGCTTGGAATAACCTTCGGCGTCTTTGGTTAGCTCGTAATCGGCATGAAAATTTTTGAAAGTAAAATCATTGACGGCGGAATTTTCACTGTTCGAGCTACTGCGTTTTCGACGCGCAAAAGTCGGTTCGGCCGGAACTAAAATAATAGTAAAAACTGATAGTAATAAAATAAACCTTAAAAAGAATTTCCTCATGGTTTAATTTTACCATAAAGCTAGAGAACTTCGCGCAGAGAACGTTTGATTACATTAATGGAAGATTGCATACGAATGGCTTCCATTTCGGTAAGTTCGGTATCGAGACGGCGCACGATTCCCCTGCGACCAACAATGGTTGGAAAGCCAAAGAAGCAATCGGAAAAATTATCATAAGTAGAAACTGGTAGGACGCGATTTTCGTCGTTAAAAATACAATTGACGATACGGGTAACACAGGCGCCAATGCCATAATAAGTTGCACCCTTTTTATTGATAATTTCGTAGGCCTGATTTTTGGTGTCGGTTTCGATATTTTTGAGTTCAGAAGTAGAGATTAAATCAGTGATTGGTTGGCCACCGATATTGGCATTCGACCAGAGAGCAAATTCGCTGTCGCCATGTTCGCCCACTTGATAGGCGTGAACGGATTTTGGTGAAATGCCGAGACGATTGGCTACGTTATATTTTAGGCGGGCGGAATCGAGAACGGTGCCGGAGCCAATAACTTTGTGACTCGGAAAACCAGAATATTCCATAACGAGGTAGGACAAAACGTCGACAGGGTTGGTGACCATGAGAAAAATACCTTGAAAGCCATTTTTTAGGAGATTTTCAACGATTTCTTTGACGATTTTGGCATTACGCGCGAGGAGTTCGGTGCGAGTTTCGCCACCTTTTTTCTGAGCGGCACCAGCGGTAATAATTACAAGATCGGTATCCTTGCTATCTTTTTCGTAGGAGCCAGCGTGAATTTTCATGAAATTTGGTGAAACCGCCAATGTATCACGAAGGTCCATGGCTTCGCCTTCGGCGTCAGCCTGGTCTTGGTCTATAAGAACCAGTTCATTGATGGCGTTATGGGAAGAAACTAAAGAAAAGCCAATACTGGCACCAACGTTCCCTGTTCCAATAATCATTACTTTGTTCGACATAGTTTTTCCACCCTGAAATTAAAATATTATAGAAATGCTTATGCTTATTTTAACATATTTTTGCGATTAGATTCGACGAGTGTACTAGTTAACATTAGTGGTGATAAGATTTAGATTTGACGAATGTCTCAGTTAATGACGGTAATGATGAGGTTTAAATTTGACGAATGTCCCAGTTGATACTAGCGGTGACGGCGTCAAGAAGGTTTTGTGGATTCCAGGTAGCAAGGGCAGCAATTTTAGCTGGGAGCATGCCGGTCCAGAGAGAAAGTGGAGTGAAACTAGTATGATCGAGGCGGATGGTATAGATTTCGCCAGCTTTGACCATAATAATCTGGTCACTATGTAGAGTAATGAGAGTAAGCGGGTAGCTAATGGTGAACTTATGTAAAGTTTCAATTACAGAAGTGAGTGGCATAGAAAGTAGGAGCATTTTAGGAAAATAAACGGCTTGAAAAAGTTTTTGGAGTTGCGGCATCGTGGTAAGTAGAATCAGGTTTTCGTGCTGGAGATTTTCTTCGGCGTTATTAGTAATAATTTCAATAGTGTCACGACAGGCTACTACCACTTGACTTTCGTGCAGTGATTTTATGGCTTCATTAATGGCGATGGAAGTGATGGAATTTTTGGAAAAATTACCGGAAAGAAAAATCGTATCAGCGGAGAGAAAACTTTCGGTGAGTTTTTCGTGGCGATCAAAGGACCCAGAGGGAGTGGATTTTAGAAAATCGATGTAATTAATCACCGGAAGTTTGTTTTGAAGAGCGTCTGGTAAAAATAATTTAAGAGTTTTAAGGGGTAATTTTTCGAGAAACTCGGTAGTGCGAATTTCACTTAAAAAGTTTTCACTATTACCACCAAAAATTGAGAGACGACCAGATTTTTGAGTAGGAATATTCCATAAAATATTGTGGTCTTCATTGCCGATAAGTTTATGCCAGTAAGTGAAATTATTAGGATTCATAATGTTGGGATTCAAAATATTAAAAATTTAGGGTGATAGAAATTGGACAATGATCAGAACCGAGGATGGATTCGTAAATTTCGGCGGCTTCGAGATTTTTTTCAAGTGATTTTGAAATGAAGAAATAATCAATGCGCCAACCGATATTATTCTCACGCGCTTTTCCCCAGTGTGACCACCAAGTATAGCGGTTGGAGTCAGGATTAAGCGAGCGAAAAGTATCAATGAAATCTTGTTTTAGAATTTCGGAAATACCTTGACGCTCTTCGATAGTGAAGCCAGCATTTTTGGTATTTTGTTTCGGACGTGCGAGATCAATTTCTTGGTGTGCGGCATTAAAATCACCGCAGACTACCACTGGTTTGGTTTTTTCGAGATGCTTTAAATAAGCTAAAAAGAGCGGATCCCAAAGTTCATGACGTAGTTTGAGACGCGATAAATCAGTTTTGGAATTTGGGGTGTAAACATTAACTAGATAGAAATTTTCGGTTTCAAGCGTGAGGACACGGCCTTCAGAGAATGGTGAGCCAAAACCGTCATTTTCGAGAAGCTCTGATTTTGCTTGATCGAAATCGGGACTCTTAAAATATTCGGAAAGGTTGATCTCGGTAGAAAGAATTGGTGAATTAGTTTTTGCGATAGTCATGGTGCCAGAATAGCCTGGTCGGACGGCGGAATTCCAATGTAGCTGATAATTTTCTAGTGGAGTGTCTAAAATTTCTTTTTCAACTTGTTCCGGTTTAGCTTTGACTTCTTGGAAACAACAAAAATCCGGATCTTCGGCGCTAAGAAAATTTTGGATGGCCTGTTTTTTTAAGACAGCACGCAGGCCATTCACATTCCAGGAAAAAAGACGAATTTTAGACATGTAGGCGCTTCCTTGCTTCGCGGTCAAGGTCGCGATTTTTAATCGAAACGCGCTTGTCGTAACGTTTTTTACCAGTAGCGAGGGAGACCTCGATTTTAATATAACGGCCGCCACCAAATAATTTGGTAGGTACGATAGTATTGCCGAGTTGTTTAGATTTTTCGAGTGAATGAAGCTGCTTTTTAGTGATGAGCAGACGAATATTGCGTGCAGTTTCGGCGCCGAGTGTGAGATTGTTTAGCCAGAGTTCGCCATCCTTAATGGTGACAAATGAGCCTTTGAGCTGGACGTGGTGATCACGAATGAGGCGGACTTCCGGTCCGGTCAGACTCATGCCGCAGATAATTTTATCACCGAGATGATAATCAAAACTCGCACGACGATTGACGGCGACAGAAGAGGTTTGCTTTGGTTTTGATTTTTTACCCATAGCTTAATTATAACAGATACTAAAAGTGTTATATAATAGAGATTATGAAAATTGCAATTGCTTCTGATATTTATTATCCGATGACAAATGGGGTGGCGGTATTTGCGCATAATTTAGCTAATGGATTAGCGCAGTCCGGTCATGAAGTTTTGGTGATCGCGCCAAGTTTTACAGGTGAATATTATGAAGAAAACGATGAAAAAACTGGAGTGAAGACTGTTCATTTGTCTTCAATTCGATTCCCTTTTTATCCTGACCAAATTAATCCGGTGCCAGATAATCCAGAATTTTTGGGTATGCCATTGCCACGTTTGACTTATAAGAATGGTATCTGGTGGACGGTGAATCCTTGGGTGGAGGTGAAAAAAGTGCTGGATGAATTTCGGCCAGATGTGATTCATTTGCAGACGGCGGAATTTATAGCGCTTGCGGTGATGAGTTATGTGAAGAAACGAGACGTTCCACTAGTCTCAACTGGTCATGCTTATCCGGATAATATTACCGATCAACTATTTTTCTTGCAACCAAAGCCGCTTAAAAAATTGTCTAATGCAATTCTAAAAGCACACATGATGAGTTTTTTGAAAAATTCTGAATATGCGACGATGCCAACCGAGATTGCAATTGGTGATTTGGTGCCAAAAAATCGTAAATATTTTAAAGTACCGGTAGAGGCGCTCTCGAATGGTGTGGATTTGTCACAGTTTAAGCCGGCAAAAGCTAGTTCGGAGATTTTGAAAAAATATCAGCTTGATGACGATAAAGATAAAATTATGTACATCGGACGGGTGGATCCGGAAAAAAGTATTGATGTGGTGGTGAAGGCTTTTGCTTTGCTTTTGGCGGATGAGATTTCGAATACTGAACTGGTGATTGTGGGTGATGGCATCGATGTGGCGAGATTGAAAGAACTTACTGAGGAGCTGGGCATTAGTGAGGAGGTAAAATTCCTCGGTAAAATTATGATGCCGGAACTCGCAAAAGTTTATCGCATGGGTACAATGTTTGCTACGGGCTCTGAGACTGAGACTCAAGGAATTGTTTTGATTGAGGCGGCGGCAACCGGTTTGCCCCTTGTAGCCGTGAATGCTGGAGCAGTGGGGG
>CAUUCV010000073.1:0-4475 GCA_963543745.1 uncultured Candidatus Saccharibacteria bacterium
AATTTGCCGAAACCGGGGTCTTCGAGATATTCCCTATATTTCCCCCAATAATATTGAGTCGGGACGTGACAATAACAGATGTGAGCACCGGGCTTGGTTTTAACAAATTTGGCATCACAGCCAGAAACCGAAATGACTAAATCATAGGCAGTAAGATCAAGATGCTTGAAATAATTTTGGCGTAAAGGGGCGATAAATTTACGCGAAAAGGCCGGCAAAAGATTCAACCAACCGGTTTTAACCTCGGCGTCAAGAAACCAATTAATCTGTTTCGGGCGATATTGAGAGGTATAGATAGGTGCTTCTGGATAAATACGGTGTAATTCCCTCAGGACTTGCTCGGCACCACCAACCACAGTGAGCCAATCGCAGACTAGAGCAACTTTTGGTTCGCCGATTTTCAACTTAGCGGCTTTTGTATTGGTGGTTATAGATTCAGTCATTTTTGACTTGGTAATTTTCGATTTAGCCATTTATTTGGCACCTTTTTGAAAAATTACCGCACGAATAGTTTGAAGCATAATCTGTAAATCGAAGAGGACCGACCAGTTTTGGATGTAATAAAGATCTAAGGAGCGTCTTTCATCAAAACTAATATCACGACGACCAGAAACTTGGGCTAGACCAGTGAGGCCAGATTTGACTGTAAGAAGAAGTGAGCGGTCACCGTAATTACGCAATTCCCCCGGCACTAGGGCGCGTGGACCAACGAGAGAAATATCACCACGTAAAACATTAAATAACTGAGGTAATTCATCGAGCGAGGTGGCGCGCAAGAATTTACCGATGCGCGTGATGCGAGGATCGCTGGCTAAGAAATCACCATTTTTGCGATATTGATGTGAGAGCTCAGCGGCGGAAGTAATCTTCCCTTCTTTTTCCATTTTGGCGAAGGCTTCTTCTGGAGTCATGCCAGAGTAGGCGGTTTTCATACTGCGGAATTTAAGAATCTTGAATTTACGATTGTATTGCGTGAGACGATATTCACTATAAATAGTTTTCGATTTCGGGTCGGAAATTTTGATACAAAGCCAGATAATTAGCATCGGAATAAAGGCTAAAATAATACCGATAAGACTAAAGATAATATCCATGAAGCGCTTAATAATGCGAGCGTTGCCCACGAGTGGTGTGACCTTAACCAAAATAGCCGGCGTACTGCCAATAAGCTCAAGTTGTCCCATGTGCTGGGAAAGTGCAGCTTCAGATGGGATGAAATAATAGAGAAGATGATGATTAATCGATTGACGGTAAACATACTCAGTTTGACGTTCATCAGTTTGAAAAATTACATCAACCGTCTGATCTTTCAAAGCGTCCTTCAGAGAAGAATATTGAAAATGACGGAATTCTTTTGGAATATATTTACTTCCAGCTACCACACCAACCAAGCGGTAACCATCTTCGGGGTAAGCAAGAATTTGATTAATTAAATAAGTAGTGTTCTTCGAATTACCGACGATAATAGCCCGCTTGATACCGATTTTTTGCAACATAAAACGTTTGCGGAAGAATTTTAAAATTATTCGCATAAAGAGGAGCGAAATAAAGCAAGTAAAGACCGCATAAACCGCAATTAAACGGACAGGAAAGAGATTTTCTTGAATAAAAAAATCTAAGGTGATAATGCCCATGATGCCAACCACCGAGGCAACAAAGAGGCGATAGAGTTCACCCCACCTGGATTTGGCAAAGATTACATCTTTACGGTAAAGCCCCATAACGAAGAGCATAATAATCCAAAGCGGAACCAAGAAGACCAGCGGCAAAATAAATTCCATAGAAGTAAGCTCAAAATAATATGGGCGAGTGTCGAGCTTAGTGCGAATCATGTAGGCAAAAGCAAAAGAAGCGATGATTGCTATAATGTCGCCTAAGATGAGAAATAAACGAAAAATAAAATCGGAATTTTTCTTCATTAGTCTTATTTTAACCTAAGAGAAAGCTTTTTTAAAGAGAAAGAAAAAACTATGCAGATTGACAGCATAGTTTATTTTCGAGTGAGGTGGGTCTTAATTTTTATTCGACGGTAACCGACTTAGCGAGATTACGTGGCTGGTCAACATTATTACCACGATAAACTGCTAGATAGTAGGCGAACATCTGACTTAAGAGATTAAAGAGAAGTGGAGTGAGCAATTGAAGCTTGGTATCAATTTTTACCACACCTTCCACTGGCAGATCAACCTCAGTGTCAGAAAAGACAATCACATGGCCACCGCGTGCCAAGACTTCCTGAATGCCAGAAATAGATTTTTCGAACAAGAAGCCAGATTGCAACATCACGACTTCGAAGAAACGATCATCAATCAAAGCGATAGGACCGTGCTTTAATTCCCCCGTCGGATAACCATTGGCATCAATATAAGAAATTTCCTTGAGCTTCAAAGCGCCTTCGAGTGCGATCGGATAATTCACATCACGACCAAGATAAATCGCGTGTTCGTAATTCGTATAGTTCTTGGCGAGTTCGGAAATTTCATCCTGCTTTTCATGCAAGATACGCTTAATTTCCTCTGGCAGAAGACTAATTTCGTCTACCAAGGCGGCAACTTGACGAGCGTTCAGACCCTTAGCTTCAGCAATGGTGAGACCAAACATCAAAATCGCAATCACCTGAGAAGTATAAGCCTTGGTACTGGCGACGGAAATTTCTGGTCCGGCATGGACATAAGTTCCACCATCAACTTCACGCGCAATAGTCGAGCCAATAGCATTGACGATGCCGATAGTTTTGGTGCCCTGAGATTTGATTTCACGAAGACAGGCTAGAGTATCCGCAGTTTCTCCAGACTGAGAAATAATGAGCGCCACCGAGTGATCTGGAATATAAGCATGGCGGTAACGATACTCAGAAGCAATCACCGGCTCGATGGTGACACCAGGCAGAACTTGCTCGATGAGATAAGCGGCAGTATTAGCAGCATAATAAGCAGTACCACAACCAACCAGGATGATGTGCTTAATTTCTTTTAGTTCCTTGACGGAAAGATTTGGGCCACCGAGATGAACGGTATGTTCTTTCGCATTAATACGACCGCGCAAAGTTTCTTTCAAGCTATCTGGTTGTTCCATAATTTCTTTAAGCAAGAAATGATCGTAGCCACCTTTTTGAATAGCGGAGAGATCGGTGAGAATTTTTTCAACTTTCACAGAAACTGGCTGAAGATCAAGAGTTTTAACTTCGACATGGTCTTTGGAAATGAGAGCAACTTCACCGTCATTAAGATAAATCGCATTCTTAGTATTACCGATAAGCGCGGAAGCATCTGAGGCGATGAGGATTTCATGTTCACCTACGCCAATGACAAGAGGTGAACCAGAGCGAGCGACCACGAGATGTTCAGTATCATCTGCAGACATCACGGCGATACCATAAGTACCAGAGACGAGTTTGAGTGCCTGAGTTACAGAGTCGAGCAAATCATGCGATTCTTGATAAAAACTATCGATGAGAGCCGCCAGAACCTCTGTATCAGTCTCGGACTTAAATTGATATTTTTCAGAGAGCTCTTTTTTCAGGGCTTTATAATTTTCGATAATACCATTATGAACCAAGAAAATACTACCAACATGATGTGGGTGAGCATTAGTCTCGGATGGATTACCGTGAGTAGCCCAACGAGTATGACCGATACCAATATGATCAGATGTATAATGATCTTTGATTTTAGCTTCTAGATTGACGATCTTACCAACCGCACGTAACAACGTAGGGTTTTGGTTTTGATCAAGAGTTGCCACACCGGCTGAATCATAACCACGATATTCTAGGCGCTTAAGGCCTGAGAGTAAGAATTCTTGAGCGTTATTTTTTCCAACATATCCGACAATTCCACACATATAACCTCCTTTTTTTCGATTATAACAGAAAAAACACCGCCTGAGCGATGTTTTATGAGAGATAGGCGAGTGATTCAATGATTCTAAGAATATTGCGGTCCACTGGTTTCATAGGACCAACTCGCACCGGTAGATTTTCGGAAAGATTATTGAATGATGATTTTACTAATATTGGCTTAGAATTTTTCTGAGAAAAGAGCCTTCGAATAGTTTGACAAACCGGTCGATATTGAATACCGTCGGTCAAACGATAACTCTTTTCCATAGGAATACGCCGAGCTAAAAGCATTGACTTAATGTCTGGCTCCAGGCTAGTAGCCTGAATCGAAAAATATCTTAGCTGCCGAGCTAACTCCTGCCGAGCCTGATCGAGATCTTCCATTTGCTGACGATTTTGCTGAGGCAATTCCGTATGGGATAATTTCTTCTCCTCATTTCGGATTAAATATTGCTCATAAAAAGCATACAGTTCAGAAAGTAAGCGTGTACTCTGGGCAAGATTTTCGTAAATAGCCGAGAAATTAGTCTCCTGACTGAGCGGGCGCGTAAGTTCATGACAGCTCGCGTGATAAAAAGCTATGCGCGCAAAAGTCTGATGACGTTCTTCGGTGGAAAAAAGTTTTTTCTCATGA
>CAUUCV010000074.1:0-4330 GCA_963543745.1 uncultured Candidatus Saccharibacteria bacterium
TACTGGTATTAAGGTGATTCGTGCACTTAATAAGCAGAAATATGAAGAAAATAAATTTGAGCACAGTAACGAAAAATTAAAGACTACCGATATTTATATTTCCAAAGTTATGGCTTTTCAGCAGCCAGTAGTGAATCTAGTTTTTAATCTTTCCGCCGTTCTCATTATCTTTATCGGTGTTTCTAATCTTCATACCGATATGAGTTATCTTGGTCGCATGATTGCCTTTTCGCAATATTCTGCTCAGGTTCTCATGTCCTTCCTCTTCTTAACTTTTCTCTTTGTTATGATCCCTCGCGGTAATGTTTCAAGTAAGCGTATTTCTGAGGTACTTGAAACTAAGAGCCAAATCACCTTCAAGGATCAAATGACTGAAACTCCAAGCGAGGTTCCTTCCGTGGAATTTAAGCATGTGACTTTTTCCTATGGTAAAAAATCTGAAGCCATCATCGAGGATATTTCTTTTGTGGCTAAAGCTGGTCAAACTACCGCCTTTATTGGTTCCACTGGTTCTGGTAAATCAACTTTAATTAACCTCGTACCACGTTTCTTCGACGCCACCGAGGGTGAGGTTTTAATTAATAATCTAAATATTAAGGAATATACCGAAAATGCCATTATGGATAAAATCGGTTACGTTCCGCAGCGTGGTTATCTCTTTACTGGCACCGTGCGTAGCAACATTCTTTACGGTGTCGAAAATCTTAAAAAATCGGAACTTGATGCGCGTATGCGCCATGCTGCTAAAATTGCTCAAGCTGAAGAATTTGTCACTAAGCTAAAAGACCAATACGATGCGCCAATTTCTCAAGGTGGTACCAATGTTTCCGGTGGCCAAAGACAGCGTCTCGCCATCGCGCGTGCTTTAGCTAAGCAACCTGAAATTTTGATTTTCGATGATGCCTTTTCGGCTCTTGATATGAAAACCGATAAGAAGCTCCGAGAAGATTTGAAGTCGGAAATTCAGGATACTGTCGTGTTAATTGTAGCGCAACGTATTAGTACGATTAAAGAAGCTGAGCAAATTATTGTTCTCGATCAGGGAAAGATGGTAGGGAAAGGCACTCATTTGGAACTCTTGAAAAAATGTAAGGTTTACCAAGAAATCGCGAAGTCTCAATTCTCGGAAGAAGAATTTGCGGATGAAATGCGCCAGGCTAAGGAGGGAAAATAATATGTCTAAAAATTCAAAAAGCACTCAAAAGAAAACTACTCGAGCCTCTAAACAGACTATTAAGCGCTTCCTCGCTTCTGTTAAAAGATATCGTTTTGGTTTGCTCGGCTCGGCGCTGCTTGCTCTAATGTCGGCTGGGCTTGTAGTGGCCGGTCCATATCTTTTGGGCCTCATTACTACTGAAGCTTTTGATGCCTTGCGTGCTGGTCAGGAAATTAATTTCGCTCGTATCAGCTCACTACTTTTAACCCTAGTTGGTCTCTACCTTATCTCTGCTACTATCAGTTATGTTGAGGGCTATGTTGCCGCAGTTATTTCGGCTAAATATGCCAAAGAAATGAAGCGCCAAATTCTAGCTAAGTTTTCGCGTTTGCCGATGTCCTATTTTGATAAAACTCAAAATGGTGACACCATGTCGATTATGACTAACGATGTGGAAACTATCGCTTCTTCACTCTCGCAAACCCTTTCTCAAGTTATTACTAACTTCACGCTTCTGGTTGGTTACCTTGGTATGATGATTTATATCTCCATTCCCATGTCGGCCGTTTCTGTCATTGTAGTACCAATCTCCATGCTTGCCGTTTCTAAAGTTGTAAAGAAGGGTGCAGAATATTACAAAAAGCAACGCAAAACTCTCGGTAAATTAAACTCTGAAATCGAAGAAAATTATGGTGGCCAGCTCATCATCAAGGCTAATAATCACGCGGAAAAATCCAAACAAGATTTTGCTACTGTCAACGAAAAACTCTATCAGGAAACTTTTAAGGGTGAATTTTATGGTTCACTCACCTACCCTATCACCCACCTTTTTCTCGATTTAGCTTTTGTTGGAATTTGTCTGCTCGGTGGCTACTATGCTCTAATTGGTGCTCTCACTGTTGGTAGTATTCTGGCATTCTTGCAGTATGTTAGTCGTTTCACTCAGCCAATTGCTGATACTGCGCAGCTTTCTTCTACTATTCAGCAAACCTTGGCTGCCGCTGACCGCGTTTTTAACTTTCTCGAAGAACTGGAAGAAGATGCTGAAGATTTTACTAGTCAATTTAAAGCTATCACCAAGGATGGTAAATTCCGTGGTGAAGTCGAATTTTCCTATGTTAACTTTAGCTACGATGGCGTCAAGCCAATCATTAAAGATTTTTCTGTCAAAATCGATCCAGGCATGCAGGTGGCTATTGTCGGTCCAACCGGTGCCGGTAAGACTACAATTGTCAGTCTCTTAATGCGCTTCTATGATATTCAGAGTGGCGAAATTAAAATTGATGGCGTCTCGACTAAGCAAATGAAACGTAGTGAAGTGCGCAGTCTCTTCGGTATGGTACTTCAGGATACTTGGCTCTTTTCCGGTACTATCTTAGAAAATCTTAAATATGGCTCCTCTAATGTTACTTTCGAGCAGGTCGAAGCCGCTGCTAAAATGACTGGTATCGACCATTTTATCAAGTCACTTCCTGATGGTTACGAGACTAAAATTTCTGAAGATTCCGATAATATTTCCGCCGGTGAAAAACAGCTTCTCACCATTACCCGCGCCATTATTACTAATCCGAAAATGATGATTCTCGATGAGGCCACTTCCAATGTTGATACACGTACCGAGCAAATTATCCAGCGTGCTTTCGACAAGCTCACCGAAGGTCGCACTTCTTTCGTGATTGCGCACCGTCTCTCGACTATTCGTAATGCCGACATTATTCTCGTGATGAAAGAGGGAAATATTGTCGAGCATGGTAATCATGATGAGTTGATGAAGCTCGATGGTTTCTATGCTGAGCTTTATAATTCTCAGTTTTCTGAAGAAGCGGAATAAATGATGCAAATTAATCTCACGGAACTGTTAACTTCGATCGATATATCGCCTGAGTTCCGTGAGTTTTTTCAGGCCGAGCTTGTGGCTGGTAAATTCGATTCGCTGATAGATTTTTTTAATTCATCTACATTGAATCCCCAAGAAATTTATCCCGCCCCAGAACGAATTTTTAGAGTTTTCCAGTTACCTCTTGAGAAAATCAAGGTAGTAATTCTCGGTCAAGATCCCTATCACACTCCTGGCGTAGCAGATGGTTTGGCTTTTTCAGTTCAAACTACCAAGCTCGCTCCCAGTCTCCGAAATATTTTAAAGGAAGTGAAATCTGACGTCGGTCAAACCATTATTCAAAACGGCGACCTCACTCCATGGCTCGAGCAAGGGGTCTTTCTCCTCAATAATGTATTAACCGTCGAAAAAGGTCATGCCGGCTCGCACCGTCAAATTGGTTGGGAACAAATTACGGAAGATTGTGTAAAGATGCTTAGTGTCAAACTCCCACACGCCGTATTTATTCTCTGGGGGTCGGATGCTCAGGCTAAGGCCAAATTTATTGATTCGTCCAAGCATCTCATCTTGCGGTCCGCTCACCCCTCGCCACTTTCTGCTTATCGTGGATTTTTCGGCTCCAGGCCATTTTCCAAGGCTAATCAATTTCTTAAATCTCATCACCTTCAAGAAATTAAATGGTGAAGTTATAAAACAAAATCTAAAATCTCAAATCGTCTAAGCTGTCCATTCTTACCCCTCATCACATAAAAAATCTCCCATCGCTGGGAGATTTTCAGATTCAAGCTAAATTAGATTGAACGACAGATTACACCACCACCTTCACGCTTGTAAAGGACGGAAACTTTGTTACCACCAGTAGAGTGGACGGCAGTTTCACCATCACAGGTAGAGTTCACTACGATACTGACGGTGTGTCCAGCAGTACCCTTGGATGCGTAGCGGTCATTTGAAGTATTATCTTCGGTGCCTTCAGATTGTTGAGTGAAGGTGTAATGGGTGCGTTGACCATTCTTACATTCCTTGGATTCTGGATCGTAGCTATCAGCGGCTTTGCAGGAGCTAATTTCCAAGCTGTATGGTTGACCATCTGGGTCAGAGAATTTTTGCTTGGTATCGGTTCCGATGAGGTATGCATCGTAGAAGTAAGCCCAGGAAGTACGTTCGGCGGCTTTGAAGACGTCATTATCGACATCTGTGTGACCACTCACATAGGCATCTTTGTCCATGCTAGGAATTTTTTGGTTGTTGTTCGGTTGAGATGAGTGTCGTTGAGTGGTGATACGGGTTAGTTCGGTGGCACGGGGAGTCTCGGGGGGCGGGGGGTGCAGTGGGGG
>CAUUCV010000075.1:0-4181 GCA_963543745.1 uncultured Candidatus Saccharibacteria bacterium
CTTCTGAGTTAAATCCGGGCCCACTAATTTGAACGGTCTTATTTTGCTTCTGCCCACCACAACGAGCTTCTACAAACATAGGCCCATAGAAAGATTGAGTTCCTACTTTGAGCCATAAGTCTATACGAACGGTGGACGAGTTGGCGGCTTGATTGACACCGATCTCATACGCGTTCATTCTAAGGGAGTAACCATTATTTACCCCCGAAGTCCAAGTTACCATCTATATTATCCTACCCTTCTATATATTTAGTAATATTCCGTGTAGGATCTGACGGATCCTGGAACGTAATGAAACGACCAATTTGAAGACTTAAAGTGAAAGCACCTGAGTCAATATTTAGTCGTCCTTGAGCAATTGAGGCAATCTCTTTACCGGCGGACATAAATGAAATACGGTTAGGTGTAAATACCAGCCGTTCGCTATTATCCTGCTTACCGATAGAGAGGCCTTCCTCGCTCTCAACTACTTGAGTTGTGATGAACTCACGAATATATGCATACTCACCAAACTGCTTAGATACCTCAGACCTTAAACGAGCAGACATTACACGCAAGGACTCCTCGGCCGCTTTTCGACCAGCTTCATCCGTATCACGAATACGTTTAATTAAATCAGCCCAGTCTGTAGATACCTTTCTCATGATATCGTCGTTCAAAGCCTTTAGCGCTTCATCCTGAGCTTCTTTAAGAAGATGTTGTTGCTCTAATACAGAGTCTGAGTTAGCCTTACGTCCTAGTTCGATAGTAGTCTCAACTGGACTTGGTTCATATGGTGTAGCATGTTCGCCTTCTTCAAGCTTAAACCCACACACCTGAACCTCAAATAACTCAGTATTGGTCGCAAGTACTGTAAAGTAAATACGAGCGGCCTTAGGGTCGTTATCACCCATCTTAGTTGGGTCGAATTCGAAGGTCTTAGATAACTGCACCCATTCGTTAGATACAATATAATCTGTTAAGAAATCTCCGAATATAGACCAGTCCTTAAGCATTGGGTAAATGTACATCTTAGCAGTTGACGCACCGCTAATCTTCCTCGCATAGCAAGAAATGGTATATTTAGTTCCAGGTTTGAGTTCTACACCTTTGTAGTCACCACCATACCAGCACACACCAATATTCTTACCTGAGGAACCGGCTTTGTTTTTAAACCGGACACCAGTAGAAACAGAAGCAACTGGTGGGTCTTGGATTTGAGTATATCCGAATTCAAATAACGCATGATTTTCTGAATGCGAATAATATCGGTCTTGATTTGCATAGTTCTTAGATACAGACATAGCGTTTGTGTCTAAGAGTATATTCTCACCGACTTGGCCATCACGCCCTGGTTTCCCATCTTCTACGTCGGTGATCGTGATCTGACCACTAGATACAACAACCATTTGTTTCCTTTCTATTTCGTCTCAATGGCTACAGAAAACGTAGCACGGTTTAAAACATCAGCGTTAGTTAGATTGAAACCTTTCGTTCTAGCCTGAGGTTTCTTAGCCCATTCTTCATCGGCCACTCCATTAGCTAAAATCTTAGTCCACTTGTAAGTGAAGCCTTCTCCCTCAGTATCAATCTCCTCGTCATTACGATATAGTTTAGCCGTAATACGAGTGTCGATAATACCGTTCTTAAACGTATCACCATTGCTAGAATGAACAACAGTTAAAATTGGAGAAATACCATCGCTTACAGTTGAGAATGTGATATCCTGGAACTCAACCACTTCGCCTTTCACCAATGCTTGGACTGTAATAAGAGCACGACCACTAGTCCCAATATTAGCCTTGGATACAGTGAATTTATCCCCTCTACCAGCTACTTGGTTGTCTATGTAATACACATATTCAGCCTCAGTAAACTCGCTAGAGCCCTTATATAAGGTAGGAATAACGTCGCAAGTATCAGAGACTTCACGGAACATGGTAGGGCCTGTCACTTTTACATTCATTTTGAAAGGTTGCGCATCGGCCACCATCTGAGCCATCACCTTGCTAAGAACAGAGTTATTCGTAGGTCTGGTAGCAATGACGTTAGACAAGATAATCTTAGTCTTCATTGGGTCTGTTGAACAACGCACCATCTCAGTGACACGAGCTCTAATCAGAAGACCTCCTGCGAAGTGTTCGTCAGTTAAGAAGATAATATCACCAATACGGATATCATTACGTTGTAGAACTACCGCAGAGTTTAGCTCAATCTCCCATGTTGTAACGGGATACATGTAGCTCTTAAGCATCTTAACCGCATAAGCCCAGGCCTGCTTGTAATCCGTAAATTCGGTTTTTACATCACGTACAATCCAGTTATCACAGTTCTCACGTTTGTTGAGCGATGGGTATAACCTGGCTGAGATCGGAGCGTAAATAGTTGTAGCGTTACGAGTACAGTAAATCTCGTTATGAACACCATCTGCCGCCTTAACCTCTCTAGCCTTAGGCTGTTTGATGTAATTACCGTCTTTGTCACGGATACGGATAGCGGAGAAGAGGTTGGTTTTATCCTCTTTCTTCACTACCGATACGATGTCCCTACCCATCTCAAGGCGGATATCAGTACGAACTCGACCTAGACCATCTTCACGGTCATCCGAGAGAGCACGGGATTTGTAGACATTGAGCTCATACTTATCGATTTGCCCACCTTGATTAAGGTAGGTTTGAATATCCATCTCACAGTCGAAGGCTTCAACTAGCTTGATAATACGGGCTAGACAGGTGTCGTCATCGGACTCAAACTTAAGAGTGAGTTTAGTGTCACGAACGTCGCAACGCCCAAGGTCGATCTTAGTGAATCTGAATAGACCCATAATATCCGCATACTCTAAAAAGGTATGAGCTTCTTTTGCCTCATATGCTTGAACCTTCTCATTTAGAAGCTCCAGGTTTGCTGAGTTGCATTCGAATTCAATTGTGGTATTGGTCTCTTTACGGTTTATGACACTGAACACATAATCTCTACCATTGTCTTGGAATGAGATATAGCAATCAGAGGTCATCTGCTCAACTCTAGGGTTAAGCTTACCGTTCAGATACTTATCAACCTTAAAGTTAAAAGTTGACGAACCCTTACCACAGTATTCATGGAACTCTTCGTCGTAATACTTAAGAGAACCAGGTACATCATTGTTTATATGATCGATGACGTTCATAGCATTGTCATGAACGGTCAACTGCCATGCAGGTTTTGCAATCATTTTGAAGTTTTGGTCCTCCTTTCTTACAACCAGGACTCATCCCATTCAACAGTCACGTCAGGTGCTTGTTCGCAGAAGTCAGACGAATGAACTTCCAGTTTGGACTCGCCTGGAGGGATTGAGAAGTAGCGAGAACCATTGATAAGATCCCCTGCTGCTGACACACCAACCTTAGAGGCAGCCGGATTAGCTACAAATGAGACTTTACCTTGTTCCATATCTACTACGACTTCGCTACCCTTAGCATACTTGTTAGGGACTAGGTCATAGCGTTCGGCATTATTCTTAACGAAGCGAATGGATTGGATACATAGAGTATCTAGTGAACCTACACCATCTCTTTCGCCTTTATAACGCCCCGCCATAACCCAAATCTTAGTACAAGTAAGGTATTCTTTGGATGGGTCGTTAAGTGTCTTAGGGATACCATTATAAGAGAAAGTCAGCTTAGGACCTTCCTTAATAATATAAGCATCTCCAGTACGACTGTTAAACGCGACGTTCGGTCGAGGTTGACCGGGTTCGTTATTATTAGAACCGAAAGTATTCATCTCACGTTGATATGTATCACTGGAGTGAATATCACCTAGTGAGAACGATTGCCATGTGATTTCACCTGACGTATCAACTTTCTCAATAGTATAAGCGCAAATAACGCGATTATCGTCTGTAACGAACATTAGAGATAAGGCACCGGATTGTCCAAATTTGGATGCCCAGACTTTCATGTTGAAGTCACAACGCCAGTCTTTAGCACCTTTAACACCAGTCTTGTCGTTGGGTAGAACGTACTCATAAATACCGCACCCCCAGTCACGACCCACACCCTTACTACCTTGACCATTCCAATGGAGACCCGGAGCAGAATATGCTTGACCACCAAGACCCTTCTCGCGCCAGCCTAATTTTAAGCCGCCTATTTCCCCATGACTAGCAAAAGGTAGAGGGGATATGTTTTGATAGCGACTCGATACTTCTGTGAACTTAGCCC
>CAUUCV010000076.1:0-4109 GCA_963543745.1 uncultured Candidatus Saccharibacteria bacterium
GAATCACCACCTGTTCACCCCAAATCACCGGTGAAACCGCGATACGTAAATCGATTTCCGTACCTTCCACCGACACTGTAAACTGACCGTCTTGTGGTACGCGGTGTTCATCAATTTTCAAGTTCGCTAAAATCTTAATTCTTGAAACCAAAGCCGGCTCAATCGATTTCGGCAGTTCCATTACTTTACGCAACACACCATCGATGCGACAACGCACCACTAGTGCTGCTTCCAGTGGTTCGATATGAATATCCGAAGCCTTGGTTTTCGTCGCATAATCCAAAATCGTGGTAAGTGCTTTCGAGATTGGTGAATCCTGTGTAATGGTTTTTACACTCGAAGAATTCGCATCTTCCTCGTCGCTACTTTTAACCGCTTTTTCGACCGCGCGAAAATCGCCCTGATACTGAGCAATCGCACTTTTAATTCCTGCCTCACTGGCCACCATGCCGCGAATCTGCTTCTGCGTCAAAGTCGAAAGATAATCAATCTGCTGCACGTTCGACACATCCAGCATCGCCACATAAAGAATTCCGTTCTTTTCCCCTAGTGGCACCACCATCAACCTCGAAACTACATCATAAGGCAACAAAGTCAAAATCTCGCGGTCCATTTTCACGTTATGCAAACTCACATACGGCACATTCATAATTACCGCCGTGGCATGCGAAATTGTTTCCGCATCACAAATTTTTTGCGCTACCAAATTGGCTAGTAGTGGCTGCTTACGTTTTTCTGCCTCTTCTACTACTCTTTTTACATCCGACTCAAAAACCAACCCTTCTTTAATCAAGAGCTGAATTACTTTTTCTTGCGAGTCATGTGTAAACAAAATCTTTTCCTTTAATTTTCTTTCTTAGTTTCTGAAGTCTTATCTGAAGCTTCATTTTTCGATTGTTTTTCACTCTCAGAAGCTTTATCTGAATCTGTCTTCGACTTAGAATCTTCCTCTTCACTGTCAGAAGTTTTCTTGGTCTCTTCTTTTTTCTCTTCCGCGGCTTTTTCTTTCTTTTCTTCCTCTGCCGCAGTTTCTGGCGTAGCACGACCACAAGCCACTAATTCGGCGCGGTCGAGGATACCATTACGATCCACGTCTTCACAGCTACCTACGTAAACTTCTACCGTTGGGTTAATCGCATCCACATTGAAGACCTCCGGATCAGGACTCGTCAAATCTGCCGTAATTTTACCAATCGTTTTATGTTTCAAATAACGTGTATCTGGATCGCCCAACAAGAAACTACAAGCGATAAATGTTAGTAAGACCCCCACGCTCGCTACAAAAGTTACCGTGAAGATGTCTGAGCGTCTCATTTCTCGTCCTCCTTTTCCTGCTTTTTCTTTTCTTCTTCCGCCTGCTTCTTGGCTTTTTCTTCTGCCTTCTTCTTTGCTGCCGCGTCTGCCTTATCTTTCGACTCTTGTGTACGAGCCTTACCTGAAGCATAAACTGTCGAATCTTTTTCACGCACTGCCGCACCCTTCGTGTAATAAGCCGCACCTTGAGCCGTTAATTCAAGTCTCGAAGATTTGGTGGTTAAATTCGAACTCCATTTAATCTGCGCACTTTCAATATTGAACGAACGAATCGATTTTTCCAAGTTCGATAGCACTTTCATCGTATCTTTTTCGTCCTTCTTTACCGAAATCGAAACTGGAATCGTTGAGACACCGACAATTCCACTATTCTTATAAGAATTTCCTGGCGACAATTGTTCCGGTTCGAATCCCGACAAAAGGAAAATCTGGTTAATTGAAGCTAAAAGCGCCTCATCATTTTTCTGTGCCGGCAAGGCATCTGGAATTACCCTTAGTGCTGAACACATCTTAATCATATTAAGATTATAGGCTTTTTCGTTATCGGTTTTTGAATTCAAATACAACTTCGAATAATCGATGCGATTTTTATTTTCATCAAAACAGCTCTTCTGGCCATCACGCGCAATCGATTCCAAATTCGTATTATTTGCCATCGTCACCAAAGCGTTGTAGCGTAAAGTATTAGCTAACTTCGAAACATCCACCTTATTTGGGTCACATTTCGCCAGTTCCTTGTCGTTATATTTACCATCCTTATCCGTATCTTCACAGATACCGACATTCTTAATCGTCTGATAATAATTATTGATTGAAGTATCTCGCGCCGCAATTACCTTACCATTGAAGCTCATATATTTAATGAAGTAAACTGAAAGCACCAAACAAACTCCGAAACAGACCGAAGCTGCCAAAACAATCAAGGTAATTTGTTGCCTAATTTTATTAATTCGTACGCGTTTTGTTAAAATTAATTCACTCATTTTTACCTTCTTTAATTGTTTGTTCCTGCTGAAGTTTTCTGACCAGCACATTCCGCATCATCCTTAGCACAATCCTTGGCTGGCGCTGCAAACATACCTTCCACTTGGAGATAAGAGTCGGTTACGTTTTGACCCGATGGACCAAATGTTAAAATATGCTTATTCGTAAACTTAAAGAGTTCTGGATCCACATTAATAATTGTCGAGAAGCGAAGTACTAAGTTTGAACTCGAATCACGACCATTCGAAGAATCCGTTACGCGAATGCCGTTTGGTACCATTTTACATTTATTTTCCGCCGACCATTTCACATTATCGCCGTTCTTTTCGCCCTTATAGGTAATACAGCTACTTTCAAAATGTGGCACACTGGAAATTTTGCCATCCAATCCCATCGAAGGCGTATAAATGTAATTTTTCACATTTTTAATTTTTTGCGTGCGGGTCTTCACACCATTAACTTCCGATTCCGAAACTTCTGCGTTGGTATCAAGCGTATCTTGAATCCCGTCATCCGCCGTGCGCATTTTTTCGTGCTTATACCAAAGATCAAATAGTGGGCTACGCCAAATCTTCTCGTCTGGAATAATCGTCTGAATATCTGTCTTGACTACATCACCATTATTTTCTACGTTGCCACTCTTTTCAGTATTTTCCACATGCTCAACATCGTCTGAAACATTTGATTTGGCTTTTACTTTACCAAAATCACTATTTAAGTTTGTGTTCGAAACATTCGAATTATTATTTGACTGAGTCAAAGCTGATTTCTTTTGATGATCATTTCGTGAAGGATCACAATCTGTTAGACCACGTTTCCAAATCGCATAAGTATTTCCATTATCGGTCAAAATATTTCCCGCCGCATCCGTTTCCTCCATACAACGTGATGGAATCAAATTTCCCTGTGCATCCACATAGCGTCCATAATCATATTTCATCAAATTCACTGATTTCTTAAATGATTCCAGCACGCGGTAATCAATGTATGGTTCTTCTCCCGCATTTGCTTGTGCGTCAAAGTTGATTGTCGAAGTCGAAAGATTCACATTCAAATCCGAAATTTTAATCGTGTCTTTATTAGTTGGAAAAAGATTTTTTAACACCGGAAAAACTCGCGACAACACTGAACGATTATCGTTAATCGATTTCAATTTGGCTAATTGATCTTGGATATTTAAGAAATCTGGCAATTCCGAATATTGGTTAATTGTATTCGAAAGATTCTCGATGTGCTTTCCCTGACTTGCAATTGTCAAATCCTGGGCACCCTTAAAAATCGCCAAAAACGCCGTAAATACCGATGAAGCAATAATCACTACCACACAACCAAACACAATCATGTTGCGCAGCTTCATTAGCTTCAGCATATCCGTCTTGATATCTGGCACCAAGTTAATTTCATATTTACCAGTTTGCCCCGTCATCATTTCATTATCGGTTTCACCAGTAAAAATACTTTTAATGACATCAGGAATATCAGAAAGATGCATGGTTTTAAAATCGATTTTTTTCATTAGTCATTGCTCCTTTCTGCCAGACCGATCGCCACTCCGAATTCTGAGGCTACTGGAAGTAGTAATTTTTGTTGCTGCTCATTGACACGTACATATTGCCATGGGTTACCCTGAATCGTCGAAATACCCGTCTTCGCTTCAATATATTCTGCCATAAGAGGAATAATTCCTGCATATCCCGAAAGAATAATTCCGCCAAATTGCGCGCCCGTGTATTTATTCTGGAAGAAACGTACCGACTTGATTAGTTCCATCGTGAAGCCCTCCAAATTACTTGAAAGAGTTTGGTAAATTT
>CAUUCV010000077.1:0-4109 GCA_963543745.1 uncultured Candidatus Saccharibacteria bacterium
CTCTTGCACACGGTTACCAGCATAACGATCAGAACCAGTGATTAGCTGGAGGTAGTCGACGATAATTAAGCCAATATTGTGATCGTGATAAGCGCGACGAGCTTTGTTGCGAAGCTCAAGAATAGTCATGGAGCTAGTATCATCTAGATAAAGTGGAATTTCACCCATTTCGCCAAGGGCGTCACCAATTTTAGCGAAGTCGTCATTGGAAATATTACCAGTACGAATACGCCAAGAATCGACATTTGAGGTGGTGGAAATGATACGGTCAACAATCTCGTTCTTCGCCATCTCCATAGAGAAGAAAAGTACACCGCATTTATTAATGCCAGCGATATTATAAGCTAGGTTTTGAGCAAAAGTAGTTTTACCCATGGCCGGACGTGCGCCGATGATAATGAGGTCGCCTTTTTGCAGACCAGCTGTTTTGTTGTCGAGGTCGCGGAAGCCGGTTTTAAGACCACGGAGAGCGCCTTTGTTTTTGCTTAACATTTCCATACGATCATAGGCATCGACTAGGAGGTCAGAAAGAGCGGTGTAATCGGTTTTGGTATTGTGATCTGAAACGGCAAAAAGTTCTTTTTCGGCTTGACCAAGCATGGCGCTGACTTCATTGGTGGAATCATAGGCTTTGGTGGCAATTTCAGTGCCGGCTTTAATGAGGCGGCGACGAATTGAAGCTTGTTCTACAAGATTGGCGTAAGACAAGGCATTGGCAGCGGTTGGCACGACCATGGTGAGATTAGAAATATAGGTCGCACCACCGACTTCCTTGAGAAGTTTCATGGATTTAAGCTCGGAAGTTAAAGTGACGAGGTCGATCGGTTGACTACGTTCATACAGATTCATCATGGCACGGTAAATATGTCCATGAATTTGGTGATAAAAATCAATAGGTTTAAGTTTTTCAAGAATGTCTGGGAAGGTCGTACTGTCGAGTAGAATGGAACCAAGGAGAGATTTTTCAGCTTCAATATTCTGAGGTGGAACTTTACCGCCAAAAAGACTGGGGTCATTTTGAGAAATGGTCGATTTTTGCGACCTTGGTTGAATTGGTTCCGCCATATTGCCTCCTAGAATGGACTATCTTCAAGTTCTTGTATGTTACCCATTATATCAGAAATCGCGCTAAGTGAGGCGTCGTCGGTTTTTGGTGTGGCTTCCAATTTTCCGGCACTAAATTGATTAAAATCAACAGCGGTGCTAGGAATTTTATGCTCGTCGGGATTCATGATGATAATATTGAGGCCATTAATGGCGGTTTTTAGGACTTCGAGATTGTTCTTGCTATTTAAAATATTAAACCAAACCTTAGCGCTCGGGTAAATTTCTAATTGATTAGATTTGTAGGCAAAATAGGATTTGTTGAGTGGGACGAAGAGGGTTTCCGCGATATTTTTAATATTTTCGAGAAAACCTTTGGCGCTAAAATCACCAGAGCCAGAAACTACAGCTTCTGGAATGGTCATGGCTTCGACCTGAACTTGCTGATTCTGAATCTCTGCGCGTTCTTGGATTTTTTCAGTAATTTTGGATTTAGAAATTTTGACTATACGTTCGCGGATTTCAGGATTAATCGAAGGCTTGGGTTGTTCTGAGGTTACTGGAGTCGCTGGAGTCGCTGGAGTCGCTAAGGCTGCCGGGGTTGCTGGAGTCGCTGGAGTCGTTGGAGTTGCTGGAATCGCTGGAGTTGTTGGATTTGCTTGGGTCGTTGAGTTTGTCGGTTCGGCGATAGTGATCGGTGCGGTTTTGAAGTGATCTAAAATCAGGGCGACAATGAGTTTGGCGCTAGCAAACTCACCATTTACGGTATAAAGTTTTTCGATCAAGTGAAGATTTTTGGCGGTGGGATTTTGCACGATTGCTTTGATTAGGCTAGTGGCGATTCCCTCGGCCTTGTTGCCTTGATTAATGAGTTCTTCGACGAGACTGCGAATTTGGTCAACATTTTCTTGTTCGTAACTTGTTAATATCTCTTGAATGAGAACTTGCTTAGGTACACCCAAGGCGGAAGAAACTTCTTCGGTGGTAATCAGAGTGGATTTATCAGGGTGAAGATTGCTTAACTGGTCGAGAATCGATAAAGAATCACGGAAGGAGCCGCCGCCCTGTTCGATGAGTAGTGAAAGAGCGTCTTTCTCGATATTGATTCCCTCTTTTTGGCAGATGCCTTCGAGGAATGGTTGCATGACGGATTTGTCCGCCAGCTTAAAATGGAAAATCTGTACGCGCGAAAGAATGGTGGCGGGAATTTTTTCTGGGTTAGTAGTAGCAAAGATGAAAACAATATGCTCTGGCGGTTCCTCGAGAATTTTCAGAAGTGCATTAAAAGCGTTTTTTGAGAGCATATGAATTTCGTCAATGATGTAGACCTTGTATTTGCCGGCGGTGGGGGCGAGCATGGCCTTATCACGCAGTTCACGAATGTTCTCCACCATGGTGAAAACGGCGGCATCAATTTCGATAATATCGACATAATTATCTTCAAGTTGGTAGTCGAAATGGTTAATTTCGTGAGCAAAAATACGGGCTACCGAGGTTTTGCCGCAGCCTCTGGCGCCGACAAAAAGATAGCCGTGAGAAATTTTTTGATTAGTGAGTTGAGTTTGTAACTGACGAATAGTATCGTCTTGACCGACGACATCTGCGAGCTTAAGTGGGCGGTATTTACGATATAGGGCTTTCGTCATATTTAGAGCGACGCCTCGACGGCAGCCCAATTGGCGTCATCGTTGTTCGCTGGAATGACTACTGAAACCTGAGAACCTTCTTTGAGACGGAAATAGGTTACCGATGCATAAAGAATTTCGTATTCGCGACCATTAACTTCGACAAAATATTTTTCGTCATGGCGAATCAAAGTACCGATTACGGTCTTGCGTTCGACTGGTCCGATTTGCTTGTAGAGGAATTTGCCTTCCTTCGTGATGGTGAGCTTCATAATGTCACCTTCGACAAGCTTGGACTTACTGGCGTAGTTGGCTGGAACTGGATAGTTCTTACCGTCTTGGTCGATCATAATTTGACCATCAAAGACACCTTCGATAATCTTGCCTTCGTTATTACTAATAACTACTTCTCTCGGGGTAGTAATGGTTTCCCCGTCTCCAAGCATCGAAATCAAAAGTTCTTTGGCGGCGGCCAAATTGGTTTCTGCTTCTTGAATAAGAGAACGGAGTCGTTTTATTTGTTTTTCTGGTAATTCAGACATCACCTCGCATCCTGTCTGTTTAATAAATATCACTCTAATCGTACGGCCTTTTTGGAAAAATGTCAAGGAAGATAGGACTAAAATTAGTGGACTTTATGGGGAAATTATGTTAAAAAATGCTATTTTTCGAAAAATCGTTTATGATAGAGGTATGATAAAAATTATTGCTGGCGGCAAGAAGCATATTCCAGAGATTGTGGGAATGATTTCGGAATACGAAAAGCGTTTGAAGAAACCGTTTGATATCAAATGGCAGTTTTTCGAAGAGAAAAAGCTCGAGGAGTATTTAGCTAACTGGCCGTTCACAGGACGAGAATTCGTAATACTTTTGGATGAGCGTGGAGTGAATTTTAAGAATAGCCAAATCGCCGAAATTATGTCGAAAGAGTTTAATTTTGGAAAAGAAATTGTCTTAATTATCGGTGGTGCGTATGGTGTGACGGAAGTGGTTCGAGAAAAATCTGATGTGGTTTGGAGTTTTTCGAATCTAGTCTTCCCTCACCAATTGATGCGAGTGATGTTAGTGGAGCAGATTTATCGTACACAAGAAATTTTACATGGTGGAAAATACCATCATGAATAAAATCAGTGGCGGTGGTTTGCATTTTTCCCTTCTCTCTGATATAATGTAGGAAGTTACCAAAGACAGTGACGGAGTAATCTTAATAAGGTCACCGAGGAAAATCTTCTAATTAATTTTTCTGGTAACGAAAATTAAAAATTCGTAAACTTTTTAATAAAAAATTTAACAATCAAGGGAACTTTTTATGGCAATTTCCAAAGATAAAAAGAATACATTGGTTGCAGATTTAACTAAGCTTTTATCAGAAGCTAAACTTACCGCTTACGCAAACTATCAAGGTTTGTCTGTGGCTGAACTCGAAGAGTTGCGTCACAG
>CAUUCV010000078.1:0-4086 GCA_963543745.1 uncultured Candidatus Saccharibacteria bacterium
GGTGTATTCGAGCTGTAATGCGGTGACTTTGGCGAAGGACCTAGAGCGCATGCCCTCGTATGCGCCGGTGCAGGGCCGCGTGCTGGATATGTTCCCGCATACGGACCACTACGAGGTCATGGTGCTGTTGCAACGGCAGTAGGGGCATCGCGTCATACGGATGAGGGGCTGTGGAAGTTGTTGCTTCTGCGGTCCCTTTTGCATGGGGTGGTTATCTGGAGCCAAGGGTAGAGAATGACGATTCGCAAAGCTGATATGTTGAGGCTGTGGTATACCTATACCGTGGTGGTATCGCAAGTGTTGTCTCTAGAGACCCGAGAAAGTATTTACCTGGGTCGAGTAGAAGGCTCCGCTAATTTAATTGAATCTATGTAAGCTTCTAGATATCTCCAAAACAATAATTATATAAACCTGGTTTGGTAATAAGTGATTTTTTGAACTGCGATATTCGAAAGGAACGGAACAATGGCAAGCATTGAAGAAAAAGTTGAGGACTACTATAAGTCTCTTCTAGACGAACTAGGAATTCGTCGTTTTAGCAAGACTGAAAAAATTAACGACTCAATCACGAATGCTTTTGAGCAGGCTGATTCTAAGTCGGGAGGATCGGGTATGAACTATCCAGATATTCAGCTTTTGCTAGAAAATAATAATCGCAGGAATATTCCTGTCATGATTGAAGTTAAGGGAGGAAAAAATAAACTCGAAAAACTCACTCCCGACGGTAATATTGAGATGGTTTCTAGCGGAAAAGACAAGAATCGTGCTGTGCAACAGTATGCCGTAAATGGTGCCTTGCATTATGGTCTGGCAATTTTGAAAGAAGGAACCTATAGCGAGGTAATTATTATTGGAGTAAATGGGTTCAGGCTAGAAAATGGGGTCGTAAAGGACCCAGAAATTAAAGCATACTATGTATCGAAGAAAAATAACGAGGTTCCAAAAGAGATTAGTGAATTTGATTTCGTGCAGATGAAGCACCGGAATATTGATAAGTTGTTTTCTGACCTTGATGACTTGACGTTAACTGATTCCGAGAAGGAAAAAATTAAAAATGCTAAAGAAGGTGAACTGGAAAAGCACATCAAAAATATTCATCAAAAAATATATGATGATAAAAATATTCGAAATCTACTAGGGACGAACGAGAAGCTCTATCTATTCTGTGGCCTTATTATGGCTGGTCTTACAACGGAAGGTATGGCCCGTCTAGATACAGAACAGCTTTTGAGTAACAAAAATCTGCGTAGTAATGATGGCACCATAATTCTAGAAAGAACGAGAGTTTTTTTGGAAAACAAAGGATGCCCAGATGAAAAAATTGATATGGTTGTGAATTACTTAAAGCCTGTATTTACAAAAAAAGATTTATGGAATCCTGTAAATGGAGAAAGTATTATTAAGTCTATATATAGGGACGTAAGAAACAATATTATCCCACTCTTGGAAAGTAATTTGCATCTAGATTTTATGGGCAAGATTCTAAACAGCTTGAATGATTGGGTGAATATTGAAAATGATAAACTTAATGATGTAGTGTTAACGCCACGTTTTGTAACTCAACTTATGGCAAAGATTGCTGGAACAAACAAGGACTCATTCGTGTGGGATACCTGTATGGGATCATCTGGGTTTTTGGTGTCAGCTATGGAAATCATGATTGATGATGCGGGAAGAAGAATTAAGGATAAAGATATACTTTCTGAAAAAATAAACAACATTAAGCGGAATCAGCTTCTGGGTATTGAAATTTTAGGAAATATCTATATCTTGGCTGTACTTAATATGATTCTTATGGGTGACGGATCATCTAAAATCATTTGTGGAGATTCCCGTCAGGAAGGGCCAAAATTTATTGAGGAGAATTCAGCGGTATTTCCAGCTAATGTCTTTTTGTTGAATCCGCCATATTCTGCTCCGGGTAAGGGTTTAGTATTTGTTGAAGAAGCTTTGTCTAGGATGGAGTCTGGATACGGTGCTGTTCTAATTCAAGAGAATGCCGGTAGTGGGCAGGGAGATATTTATCCTAAGCAGATTTTACGGAAAAATACTTTGATTGCCTCAGTTCATATGCCAATTGATTTGTTTATTGGTAAGGCGTCAGTGCAGACGGCAATTTATCTCTTCAAGGTAAATCGCCCACATGAAGAAGATGATGTCGTTACATTCATTGATTTTAGTAAAGATGGATATAGTCGACAAAATCGCAGAAAGTCTACATCTAAAGTGAACCTCAGGAATGTTGACCATGCACTAGAGCGATATGATGAAATTGCAGCTATTTGTCTTGGAAAGAAACCAAAGACTAATTATTACACTGAGGCTAACGGTCTTATTATTAAAGATACAATATCGCTAAATGGTGATGATTGGACGTTTAACCAGCATAAAAGAATCAATATTGCCCCGAGCGAGCAAGATTTTAAAAGAACAGTAATCGAGTATCTGACATGGAGCATGGGTGAAGTTTTAAAAAGTGAGGTGGATTTGAATGTTTAAAGAGTTTAAAATTGGAGAATTGTTTGATATTTATCCAACTAAGGCATATAAACTAACCAATTCAGAAATATTTTTAAGTGAAGGTGAAACGCCTGTTTTATCAAATTCATCAACTAATAATGGTATTTCTGGTTATTGTGGTTTAGAGCCAACTGAGCAAGGAAATATTATTACATTTTCTGATACAACTTCAGGGGCTGAAACAATGTTTTATCAGCCTAATCCTTTTATTGGATATCCACATGTCCAAGGTATGCATCCGTATCAGCCAGAGAAATGGAATAGAAGAAGTTTTTTATATGTAATCTCATGTATTCGAAAATCGGCGGGTAACGGATGGAGCTATGCCGTAAAATTTAACCGTGCACTTGTAAAAGAAATATCCATCGAGTTGCCAGTAATTCTCTCAAGAGACCCAAACCATATTTATACGCTTGAAGATATAGATTGGAAATATATGCAAGATTATATTGCCGATATAGAAAAATCCTGCCTCGAGAAAATTGATTTACATCTAGAGTCGGTTGGTCTCGACGATTGTGAGTTGAGCGATGATGATCGTAAAATTTTAGATATTCATCTTGAATTTAAAAGTTTCAGGATAGATGACTTATTTACTCGAGTCTCGGCGAAGTGTAAAAAGCCTGATTTTGATAAAAAAAGGGATACCTCAAAGATTTTGAATCGGGAGTTTTGTGTTCCTCTCGTAAATGCAAAACTCGGCAATAATGGAATTATGTTTTATGGTCGTGAGGATGATTGGGAAACTCAAGAAATGTGTATAGACATTATTCAAAACGGGGCGGTAGCTACAGGCTCTGTCTATGCGCAGCCCCAGCCCGTAGCAGTCTTGTGGGATGCCTATTTAATTAGGCCGGTTTTTAAAGATTATTCAGAGAATATACTTTTATATGTGGCGAAATGTATTGAAAAGGTTACAAAAGAGCAATTCTCGTACGATAATAAAGCAACTTGGAATAGGGTGAGAAACTGTGAAATTGTTTTACCTGTTAAGGATAACGGAGAAATTCATTTTGATTACATGGAACGGTATATTCAAGCGGTAAAGAAATCTGTTATTTCCAACTTGGTAAAGTATAAAGATAGCTTGTCTGATTAGTCGTAGTAAAAATTTTCCCGCCAGAGTTATAGTTGTCATTTATAGATAGTAAGCTCATAAGCATATTAGCGGTGGCGCCTCGGATGGTTGTATCCGAAGCGCCACCGCTCTTTCATACCTTCTAGCGGGTGCGAAATTCTAGCCCTGCGCCCCGAGGATACCCGCCGCGTACGCCGCCTGACCCACGTGCTGCGCCGCATCGTCAATCATGCTGACCAGACGCACACCGCGAGTCACCGGCGGAGTCCACGAACGGTCAATAATCTCACTCAAATCAGCCTCGCTCAGCGTCTCCGCGTAGGCCGCGAGCGCCTCGCCGGTCGCCACAAGGTACTCCACCAGCAGGGCAGAATCTGCAACCACGATGGAGCGTGCCTGCTCGGCGGTGTGGCCGTAACCCATGGTGTCGCCAAGCTCGCCCAGGTTGAAACGTTCCCTGAAGCCCTGCGCCTCCCAGACCTGCGGCT